>JAIRZX010000605.1 GCA_031267005.1 Deltaproteobacteria bacterium | reverse complement strand
CCTGCCCGCGGCGGCGGAGGGCCTCCGGCTGGCCTGGGCCGCCGCCTGCGGGAGGCGGCGTGCGCGTTGGGGTCCAGAGCCGCGGCTATCAGGAGGAGAGCGCCGCGAGCGGGAGTAGCGGTATGGCCCCGGAGCGGTCGCTCCCGGAGGGGCTCTCTGGGGAAGGCGAAAGGTTGCGGCTGACTTGGAGACCTCCGTCGGCGTCCAGGAGAAGCGAGGTCGTGTCGAGCGCTCCCTCCGGGCCTTGGGCGAAGACCAGGGCGAGCAGTCCCTCCGGGAAGAATTCCCGGCCCTTTTCGCTCAGGAACCGTTCCGCTCCGGCGGGGCCCAGCACTCCCATGGCCACGGCCGCCGCCGAGGCGTCCGCGGCGGAGCCGGGGTGGAAGGCCGCTGCCGCGCGCCCCGCCGGGAGCGGCCTTCCGGAGGCGGGGTCCAAGAGCCGGAAGCGCCTGCCGCAGCCGCAGCATCCTCGGCAACGGGATTCCGCGTCGCGATCGCCTTCGCCGTCCCGGAGCCGGCCGCGCCCGGGGAAGCCGCGGGGGCCAAGGGCGGGTCCGGGCGGCTGCCGGTACCCGCAGAATGCCGCCGCCCGCCACCCGCCGGAGATTTCCCGGACCCCGCCGGGGCAGGGCGGAGCGATAGCGTTGCCCTGGGGGTCCCTGAATCCGAAGTCCCAGCGCGCGGGCGGCTTTGCCCCGGTGTTGACCCCCATGGTCGCCACGGCCCCCCCGAGCCTGACCGAGGCGTGCTCCACGCCCCGCGAGGCCAGGACCTCCAGGGCCAGATCCGCCGCCACCCCCTCGGACACTCCGCCCAGATCCAGCATGCATCCCTCCCGCTTCCAGGAAAGCCCGCAACCGTCGGGGTCCATCGCCAGGTGCGAGGCGCGGGAGAGCTCCAAGGCGGAAAGTATCTCGCCTTCCCCCGGAGGGACGCCCGGCTTCGCGGCGGCGCTTTCCCAGAGGGCCTTGACCGGGCCCAGGGCGGGCTCGAAGGCGCCGCGGGTGGCATTGCGCCAGTGGAGGGCCTTTTTCACCGCGATCACGGTCACGGGATCGGCTTCCACCCGGCTCCCCTCCCCGGCCCGGTTAAGGCGGACCACGTCGCTCCCCTCCCCCTCCGGCGAGAGCAGGCGGTCGGCCTTCACCACCGCGGCGGCCACGAGGTTAGCGGAAAAGCGCGGCGGGTCCGCGGACCCCGAGAGCTTGGGGATCCGAATTTCGACTTTGGTGTCCGATCTTCCGAACATGCGTGGCTCCTGGCAGGCTTCAAGCCCGGTTTCCCTCGTCGCCGCCGCCGACGGTCGGCCGCAAGCGGGCGTTTGAGGGGCGCGGCCCGCGCCCGCGCCGGGCTCCCGCGCCGGAAAGGCGCGCGGGCGGCGGGCCCCGGGCGGAGCGCGAATTTATTGCAACTGAGAATCAATTGCTATATGCATGTTATCCGCTCCTTCCGGGGAATGCAAGGCGCGGGGGGGCTGCCAGCGCCGCCGACTGTAAAGGCCGGCTTTTTAGGCGCTTTAGGAGCTCCTGGCCGCCGTAAGGCCGCTCGGGAGGGGGCTTCCGGCGGACGGGGAGAGTCCAGGGCGGCGCCGGGGAGGGGACCGGTTTTTTGACGGATCCTTTACACGATGGCGCGGGGCCGCCCGGGAGGCGGGCGCCGGCGGGAACCCGGAAAGTCGCCGGGGGCGGATTAATTGACGGGTAGGAGTCAAAAGGGATGCTCGCGCCGGTCCGCCAGCGCCGATGGCCGGGAGCCCTCAAGTCTCCGGGGGAGGGAGGGGCCCCAGGAAGACGGGGGCGGGGCGGGAGCGGGTAATAAATGGCCGCTTCCGGAGCTTTCCTCGGCCTTCCATGAGCCTCCCACCTCGCCTAGCCCCGCCCCGCCCCGTTCCGTTCCGAGTCCGGGTCGGCCCTTCCGGAGCCTGGCCCGGCCTTTCATGGCCAGCCGGGTCCTTACCAGAGTCCGGCCGGGTCCTTATCCGAGTCCGGGGGGCCCTTCCGGTGCGGCCGCGGCAGTCCGAGACTGGCCGATTCGTTTGACAATCAAAACCTGAAAGCCATATACTTGGCGTGGAAAAGTCCCTCACTCCACTCTTCCACGCTAATGCCGCGCGCCCCGGCGCGCGGCCCCCCGCGACGCGTCCGCCGGCCAACCCCGCCAGCCTCTGGCCGGGGCGGCTTGCCCTGCGCCGTCCGCTATATCCTTATCCGAAACCAGAATGCCTTTCGCAGGAGTGGGGGAGTTGCCCCCTTGCGCCCTGCGGGCGGGGTGACTCTCCCATGAGCCAGCTAATAAGGTTCCGCCTGCTTTCCGCCTTGCTCGCGGCCGTGTGCCTCTTGGCGCCGTCGGGACGCGCGGCCGGCTTGGAGGCGCGGCCCGGGGCCCAGGCGGACGGCGCTTCGGCCGAGGCGGATTCCCAGTCCGCTTCCGCCGAAGCGCCAGCGTACGGCTCCTCCGAGCCGTCGGGCGTCGCCGCGCCGTCGGCCTCCTTATCCTCAGCGGCCTCCGGTTCCCCCGCCGGAACCCCGGCTGGCGCTCCCGCTCCCGCAGTCGGAGCCGGAGCCGGAGCCGGAGCCGGAATCCCGGTTGACGCTGGCGCTCCAGCGGTCGGGGCCGGAGCCGGAATCCTGGCTCCCGCTTCCGCAGTCGGAGCCGGACCCGGACCCCTGGCTGCCGCTGGCGCTCCAGCGGTCGGAGTCGGAGCCGGAGCCCTGGCTGCCGCTGGCGCTCCACCGGTCGGACTCGGAAATTCTGCTCCCGCTCCCGGGGCCGGAACTGCGGAAGGTTCCGGCGGACCGGGCGGGGATTCCGTTGCCGCAACGCTGGCGTCCTCTCCGGACCCCGTTCCCCCTCGGGCGGCTTCTCCTAACCCCGGCCCGGCCCCGCCGGGAGTTTCCCCCGCTGGCCCCGCGCAGGCGGCGAGCCGGGACGCCGGGCCTCCGCCCTACATACGCTGGGAGTTCAGGCACCCCTCGCGCCACAAGGACGGCCCGGCTGTCGCGGAACTCTTCCTGGTGTCGGGGGACGGGTCGCCCTTGGAGGACGCCTCCTGGTTCTACAGGCTCCTGCCGCTCGCGAGCTACCGGGAGCTTTTGGCCACCAAGGACGAGCCGGTCATGCGGGCCGGGAGCTTCGGGGAGGGCGGGAACGAGGCCGGGGAATTCGCGGGGGCCAGGGACCCGTCGCCCTCGGTCTTCAGGCTCGGGGAGGGCGGGGGCTTCAAGGCGGAAGGAGGGCTGAAGCTCTCGCTGGCCTCCGGGAGCTACGTCATGGCGGACGTGATGGCGTCCGCCGTGGTCCGCGGCAGGCGCTGCTACGCCCAGACTGCCATGCTCCTGTTCGGGGACTCCATGGGGGCGCGCGGGCCCGAGACCAACTCGGGGGTTCCCCCGTGGCCCTCCTTCGACTTCGTTGGCTCGGGGGACCTCTACTGGCCGCAGACAGGGAACGCCTTCACCTTGACCGCCAGGGGATGGTCCCCCTCCGGGCCCGTCCTGGCCTGGGGGGACGGGGGGCCGGCCGCTGGGGAGTACGCGGTCGCCGAAAACGGCGTGAGCTTCACCCCCGCCCACGACCCGGAACTCTCCGCCGAGTCCAGCGCCGCCTCCAAGCCGATCTTCATGGTGGCCGGAACCACGGACGGGGGTAGCCTGTGCTACACCTTCTACGTCCACCGCTCCCGCTACGCGGGGGCGGACTTGCACCTGGGGGTCACCGTCGCCTTTTCGGCGTTCCTTTTGGCCGGGCTCGGGATTGCGGCTTTCCGCGCCGCGGGGAGGCTGCCGCGTCATGCTGCTCAGGCGGTATAGGCTATTAATCCAGCACGCGCTGTTCGTCGTGATGATGTACGGGGGGCGTTTCGGCGTGAACTTGGGGCCCGCCGTGCCCTGCTTCGCTTGCCCCTACGTCTACGGCTGCGGCGGCTACTGCTACCTGATGGGCCTCCAGGGCTACATCGGCTTCGGCATAAGCGCGGCCCACTTCTGGGGTTTCGAGGGGCTGAGGGCGGCGGGCTATTTCCTCATGTTCGTAGGCCTCGTGATGCTCCTGGGCAAGGCCTGGTGCGGCTTCGCGTGCCCGTTCGGGCTCATTTCTGACTGGCTCACGATGCTGAGGCGCCGGCTCGGGATCCGGGGGGCCAAGATCGCCCCGGAGACATTAAAGAGGCTCGGCTCGGTAAAGTACGCGCTCCTGGCCTTCTGCGCCGTCGGGCCGGTCCTGATCAACCTGGGCGTCCTCCACAGGGACTTCTACGTCCCCTTCTGCCAGATGTTCTGCCCGGGGAAGCCGCTCCTGCCACTCTTCGCCGGGGAGACCAGGTTCCTTGCCCTGGATCTCACCAACTACGCGACCATCATAACCACGGCCTGTTCGCTTGCCGTGGCCGGGGGTTGCCTGGCCGCCATGTTCGTCCGGCCCAGGTTCTTCTGCACGTTCTGCCCGATGCTGGCGCTGATCCACCTCTTGAAGCCCTTGACCCCGCTGGCCCTGAGGAAGGACCCGGCCCTCTGCCACGGCTGCGGGGCCTGCCAGAGGGCCTGCGGCATGGACGTGGAGGAGGTGGCCGCGGAAAGGCTCTCGGAGGACGTCCAGACAGCCGACTGCGTAAACTGCGGCGACTGCGTGGCGGGCTGCTCGGCCCGGGGGGCGCTGTCGCTCAAGTACGCCGGGAAAACCCTGGTGAGCTCGTCCCCCGAACTCGCCTTAGGCATGAGGAAGGCCCGGAAATGACGCGGCGGGGGAGTGCCCGGCTTGCCGGGCCGGCCCGCCGGGCACGGGAGGTCCTCAAAGCCCGGGAGGCCCGCAAGGCCCGGGAGGTCCGCAAGGCCCGGGAGGTCCGCAAGGCCCGGGAGAATCGAGGGGAGGGGAGGGGGGGG
>JAIRZX010000533.1 GCA_031267005.1 Deltaproteobacteria bacterium | reverse complement strand
ATGGCGGCGGGCGCCGCCTTCGCGTACTTCGTGGTCATACCGGCGGGATTCGCCTTCTTCCTGAGCTTCGGCGAGGGGGAGGTGACCGTTCTCCCGGCAATAAACGGCTACCTATCGCTGGTCATGACCTTACTGCTGTCTTTCGGCGTCGCCTTCCAGCTCCCGCTCCTGTTGCTGTTCCTGGCCGCGGCTGGCTTTGTCGACAGCGCGAAGCTCGCCCGTTTCAGGCGCTTCGCAATCCTCGCCATAGTCATACTCGCGGCGTTTCTGACCCCGCCTGACGTGGTAAGCCAAATCCTCATGTCCATACCGCTCGTATTCCTCTACGAGTTGAGCCTGTTTCTGATCCGCGGGCGGGAAAGGGCCGCCGCCGCCAGGGAGGCGAAGGACGCGGGGGAGGCTGAATCGCATTCCTGGGAAGTGCTGAAAGGCAAAGGCAAGGGAAAGGGCAAGGGAAAGGGGGAGAGCGTGAAAACGGAGGGCGGCGAGGAGAAGGGCGGAAAATGAAGCGCGGGAAGGAGCTGGACGCCGGGAACGCCGCAGCCGGGGGCGTCGGTGCCTGGGGTGTGGAGAGGCGACGGCCGAGGCTGGAGGGGGCGGGGGGCCCAGGCTGAAACCCCTGCGGCTACGGCGCTGGCCGCAGGCTTCCAGGCATCCCCGGACGTTGCGGGCAGGGCGGCCTCCGCGTTAGAATGCAAAAGACCTCCAAGCGCTGCGGCTTTTCGTCCATTCCGCCGAAAGCGTTTCCGGCGGCTTCCGCGCGCTAAAAACGGTGGCATCCTGCCCGATCTCCTAGAGCAGCTGAGGACGTGCGTCCTCGCGTATTACAGGTTCAAGGCCAGGGCCCAGCTTTTCTGCACCGGGCTCTTCGTTCCGGGGACCAAGGGGACTGTCTGCGACGTGGCCGTCGTGGACCGGAACGGCGGAATAATCGAGATTGAGGTCAAGGCCTCTGCGGAAGAGATAACCCGCGACTTCGAAAAGCCCAAGCACGGGATATACCGCCGTCCGCCTTTGGCTTCCGGTTTCGTCCCGAACAGGTTCCTCTTCGCCGTCCCCGCAGCCTTGGACGTGAAGGCGGCTCTCTCCGCGGTCAGGAAGCTGGACGCGACCGGCAAGTACGGGGTCATGGCCGTCTCGCTCCCCGTGCGGCTGAAGCGCGAGCCGGGGGAGCCGTTCTGGTTCAAGCTGCCGGGTTCCGGAGACGTTAAGATTTTGAGGCGGGCCGGGGTCCTCCGCGATCTCAGGCAGGACACCCCCCGGTTCCGCCGCTTGATAGAGATGCGCCTATTGGAAGAGCTCGTGAGCCTCAGGCACGTCGCGGAAAACTTCATGCCCCGGACTGAAGCGGACGGGGACGAGCTTGGCGGGGACGCGGACGTTCCGGAGGCCTGCGAAACCGGCGGTGCCAGGAAGCCTGCGGCAGGGACGGCGAAACCAGCGGGAGGGACGGAGCAGGTGCCGGGGGGGGCAGGACCAGCAGAGGCCGCTGGACCGCTTACGACGGGAACGGCCGTTTCAGCGGACGGCGGCGCCGGAACAGAAGCGGGAGAAAGAAAGAGAGGCCCCAGGCTCGTCAGGGAGGGGGCCGGATGGAGATGGGAGCCGTCCTGGCCCGGCAGGGGCGGCGAATGAGCGGGCAGCACCGCGTGAGGCTTTCCGCGCGCGTAAAGACCTGCGTCCTGGCCCACTACGGTTTCGAGGCCGGGTGCCGGGTCTTCTGCACGGAGCTCTCCGTCCCCGGCGGCGGGGCCAACATAGCGGACGTGGCAGTCCTGGACGCCGATGGCCGCGTAATAGAAATAGAGGTCAAGACCACGCTGGCGGACCTCAGGCGCGACTTCAAAAAGCCCAAGCACTTTGGCTACCTCCGCTCCGGGGCCAAGGGCGCGTTCGCGCCCGACGCCTTTTTCTTCGCGGTCCCGGACACTATGGACTTGGAAAAGGCCGTGAAGGCGGTGGGGGAGCTCGACGGGTCCGGAAAATACGGCGTGATGGCGGTGACGCTGCCGCTCCCTGCCGGGGACGGCCGCGAGCCTCTGTGGTTCTCTGGGTCTGGCGCCGGAGCCGTGCGGATCGTGAAACCAGCGGGGCGCCTCCGGGAGCGCGACGGGGCCGGGCCGGAACTCCGCCCGGTCATCGTCAGGCGCCTTTTGGCGGAACTCGTGAACCAGCGCTACCTGACGGAGACCTTCTATCCTGCCCTGGCGGACGGCGGGTCGCCGGGACGACCGGCGGCGGGCGGCCCGCAGGGTGCGTCCGGACGGCCCAGCCGGAAGGCGGCCGGGAAGAAGGCTGGGCGTTGCTGGACCGAGCCCGGCATGAAGGCTGGGGGCAGCGGGCCCAAGCTCGGGAAGAAAAGTAGGGGTTCCGGGCCCGAGCTCGGCAAGAAGTCTGGGGGTTCCGGGCCCGAGCTCGGGAAGAAGGCCGATGGGGGAGGTTCAACTGGCTCCGGCACCGCCTCGGGGCGCGGGGCCGCAGGGGCGGGCGGTCCGGGCAGGATGGCGCTGGAAAGGCTTGCGGAACCGTCAGGCTCGTTCGCCCCCCCGACCGCGAATGGCAAGACGGCATCTGCGGAAGGTCGGCTGGGAAGGCGGGGCGGGAAGCCGCGAAGCCGCCCGGGCGGGGCGGGCGGATGACGCGAAGCCTGCGGGCCCGGCCGCCCTGCGGCGGGACGGGGCCGGTTCGGCAAGGGCCTCTAACCCTCGCCTCCGCTCTTCTCGCGAAGGGCGGAGCGGTAAACGCCCGGCAGCGCGCGGGAGGCCGGAGGCCCTTTCAGTCTCCTGGCCAGTCGGCCGCTTGAAGGCCGGGCAACTGCGCCTTCAAGGCCTCCGCGTCGAGGCGGTCTACCATCTTCGGGATGTTTTTCCAGACTTTGTGGAAGCCGTATCCGCCGTTTATCATCTCGTTTTTGGCGTCCTCCTTGCTCCAGCCCTGGAACACCACGCGGTAGGCGGCCACGACCAGCCCAGTCCTGTCCGATCCGTGCCTGCAATGCAGGAGCACCGGCTTTGGGGATTCGTGGATAGCCCTGAGCGCGGCCAGAAGTTCCTCCCCTTCTATGTCCCAGGCTTCCATCGGGACGGACTTGAGCGCCAGGCCCGTCCCCCGGCTCAGGCGGGGGTCCGAGTCGCTTTCGCGCAGCGAAACCACCGACTTTATGCCCATCATTTTGGCCGAGATCATGCCGGTCTTGTCCGGCTGGGCGGAACGGTAAAGATCCGGCGAGACCCAGAACAGGTTGGGGATGCCGTCCGCTTCCATCGGCACCGCCCAGCGGGCGTCCCGCCGGGACGGCTGCTCCGCCGGGGCCGAGGCCGGGTTGGCGGCAGCGGGGCTTGCGGGGCCCTTCCCGCCTTCGGCGAGAGCCGGAGGCGCGGCGGAGGGCGCCGCAAAGCAAACTAGCGCGGCCAGAATGGTCAGGATTAACGGGGGAGACGATGCTTTCACGTGTGCTCCTGGAGGCGGGGGACGGCTCGGCCGCCTGGGGTGAGGGCGGGCAACGGGAACTGGAACGGGAACGGGAAAAGGGCGCGATGGGCTTAATGAATGCAGTCGTGTTCTAAGCGGTTGTCAGTAATACGGCCAGGGGACACGGGAGCGGGGCCACCCGGCTCGACGGACACGACGGGCAGTTTCCAGCCCGGTTCCGGGCGGGGCCGGAGGGGATCGGAGCGGAGCCGGGCCTGGACGCGGGGCGGCAACGGAGCTGGCCCTTCGGGCCACGAGGCCGGAAGCCCGGCGGCTGGGCCACCATCACTGCGAAGGATAAACGGAGTATTTCATTGCGGGCAACGGCTTCGCGGGCGGGGCTTCGCGCGGCTGGAGGACATGGAAGCCGGGGAATGGCATGGGTCTAACTCCTGCTTCTTGACCGCACCTTGCTTTGCGGCACGGCATTAGCGCTCGGGCATATGGGAGGGCGGGCATTCCGCAGTCCGCCTTCTTGGGGCGAAGCGAAGCTGGAAGAGCGTTGCCGTTGCGGGCTCATTAAGAAAGAGGGGGGCTTGCTCGTATCGCGGCGCTACCCCGCGAACAGGGCCCGCCAGGTACGCAAAAAGCCAATACGGCGCATCAGGACACCATAAAGGTTGGCGCTACTAAGGTAGCCACTCCGACGGAAGCCGGGACCGATGCTACCCCTCATAAAGGCAGTTGGCAAGATGGGATGGGGCTTGAAAGGCGTTGAGGCTTGGACGGGGTCATTGGAGGGGGGGGGAGAGAGGGGACAAGCGCCGCGGATTGAAAGATCCGGACCGGCAACAAAGTGGTTGTCTCGCGTACCCTCCAGCCGGGGCTACGTCCGGAGGCAAGCAGGGATCCTGGCAACTCTCCATGCGAGGAGGCAGTTTGGCTGGCCAGGCCTGACCGGTTTGGCGAAAAATGAAGGCGCTCTGCCGCCAGCGGCGTGACGATCCGGGGTTCCGGGCCTGGCCCCTCTTGACTTGATTCCCGGAAATGCTTATCTTATGAATGTTCAGTAATAGCGCACGATGTTGTGGAGGCAGTTCGTTGAAGCTCCCATCGGTTGCCAATTCCTCTCTCGTTTCGTTGGGTTGCTCCCGGCCCAATTGCAGCCGCTGGCCAAATCGATTTCCCCGTTCCCCATGGCTCTGATGGGCAAAGGGAAGGCCCTTGGCAACATTGTATTCAGGCGGACAACTGCCCTCTGCCAGTCCAAGAGGATTCTGAGACGACATTCGTTCCGCGTTACCTTTCATACCGTTCCCTTTGCAGTGGCTTTTCCAAGAGGAGACATCATTGTCGTCCTGCGATAATCAAAGATTTAATGGCGAGGACATACTTAAATCCCTGTTCAGACGCCGCCGCAGCCTCATCGTCGGCGGCGATTTATCTGGGGCGCAGGAAGTTTTGGAGGCAACTGTAGAATTTTGTATGAGTGCCAGCATGTCGGACCGCCTGATTGCATCAATAATCGAAGTGGGTCTATACGCTGAAACCCTGTGTTTCAACAATTTTCCCTACTTCCATTCTATGGCCCAGGACAATTCTTGCCAAGCTGTCGTCTTTTTGGATCACGCGCTGGAAGAGTTTGATGAAATCCATTATCCTGGCCACTTGTCCGACATCGGGAGAATGTTGCTTGAGGCAGAAGAGCAGTCCTCCCTCGGAGCCCGCTTGGAGGCATGGATTATTCGCTGGAAAGCTTTCCAGAAATCCATTGAAACACTGGCACCTGATCATCCATTACCCATCGGTCTCCTTTGCCTTCTTGCGGATCCTTTCTCCGGTCATCCATCTCCCGAGATTGCCTGCAAGTATCTCTATGATTCCCTGTTTGAATTCAACGACCGTTTCGGTCAGGATCAACCTTTGTACTTCAGGATTCTTAACAGGCTTGCAGGGTTCTTAATATTAATGAAAGAATTCCGGGTTGCCCGTGGTTTTCTCCATGAGCCTTTGGCGAGTGGCGAGACGGCGCTCGGCGCCACTCATCCAGCCATCCTGGAGAGCAAGTATATCTTATCCTTGACGCATTTGGAGTTAGGCTCCAATGAAGCACTTCTAAAGCTCTCGGCCCAGACGTGTATGGCGGTGGAGGATATTCTCGGTCTGGATCACCCTAGCGCTGTCCCTTTCCTGATACTTCACGGTTGGGCCCTCAGAAGCTTCGGCAATACTGAAGGTGCCGTGGAGCAACTCACCCAAGCGCTTAAAACGACGGATGCAGCATTAGGACGGGATGAAGAGTGTAGTTTAATAATTGTTAAGTCCCTTGCGACAATCTTGCGCGATTGGGGCAAGTTAGAAGAATCTTGTGCCCTTTTCCGTCGTCTGGTGGAATCGGAAAATAGGGTTTACGGGCCTGATCACCCAAGAACACTTCAGACCATCAAGGACCTCCATAGTGTCCGTGGGCTTCTGGACAGCAACCCAAAGCCATAGGCGCGCCACGCCCCTTCCGAACGGCATGCCGAGCTAGCCTTCTGCCTCACTTTGGCACGGCTGAGGATTTCGGGCGGAGGATTCATCCATGTGCCCTCTCGTCTGACGCCGGAGTCCGTTCCGTGACTTGTCCGTGGCGCGATTCGCGAGGGGGCAAAGGCTTTCTCGGTTGCTCTTACCCGGACTCATCCTTCTCTTCTTTCTGCTCATTCTCAGCCGCTTCGCTCGGACGCGTGGAGTTTTCACCGAGGCTGGTGAATAACGCCTGGACGGATAGGCCGAACGAGGAGTCGTCGACGGTGAGTCGTCCTGTCCACCCTCTTGCTCATGGAAGTCCAGCAGAAATCCGCTGGAGGTGGGCTCTTGACGGTTGCCCGACGACGCGGAATCGGACCCTTGGGGAGGGTGCCGGGCGGACGACTGAGATCGGGCTTGAGGGCTAGAGGGTTAGTAGGAAGAGAGATTGGGGAGATCAAAGGGGGAGCGAGCCTTTACCGCGCAGAGGCTTTGCCGGACAGTTACAAGTTCTTGGCCCGGCTCCGTCCCCGCCGCACCCGGCCGAACCGCCCTAGCGCCCGAAGGTCCAGCACCGGAAGGGTCGTCAAACAACCGCCCGTCCGGTCGCTTAAGCCAGCGCCTAGAAATTACCGAAACGTCCCCCGAGCGCCCTCCGGCCCGTTCCGGCCGCAGGGTATTGCCCCCGGCCCGGTCGGTTCCGGCCGGTGCAGCCGGTCCGGTCGGACTCAACCTGTATCCCGTAGATCCGGAATGCGCCTTTCCCGCCGGAGGCTGAGGTAGCCCGAAACCTGAACGAGCCGGCGGGGGAGGGGACCCAGTCGGGGCTTCGGGAGGGTTTCCGGAACAGAACGCGCCGAATGCCGTCTGCCCGGACGGCCCAATCCCGCGTTCGACTAGGGGCGGGGACCGGCCCTTTCAATCGAACTCGACCGCCGTCTCGCGCCCGTCTTTCTCGAAGAGGCAGGCAACGATATTCCTCTCCTCCCTGCCTATGGCGATCGACACCAGGACGGGTCTTTCGGATGCCTCGCCGTAGTCCTTTTTAGTGATTTGATCCATTCCCGCCCTGACTGCCGCGTCGGCGCCGTCCGCGTTATCCGACATTTTAAGCTCTATTACGTAAGTAATTTGTCCGAAGAGGACCTCCAGGTCTAGGCGGCCCAGGTTCTCCCACTTCTCGGGAGTGGTTTTGGCCCCGGCAGCCCACAGGGCAGCCTGCAACACTGAGCGGTAGAAACTCTCGCCTTTTTTTCCTAAAAGAATCTTGGCCAGCGATTTGGAGAGGCTGCGCACCGAATCGTCGGGAAAGGCCGGGCCCGCTGTAACGCGGACGGCAGCTTCAATGCTGTCGTCGTGGAACTCTCGGTTAGCGTCGGAATGGTCAGAGCCGCAAATGCCGTGTAGAAGACGCTTTAAGACGTGCGCTATTCCCGGGACGTCGCCGGACGCCAGGTGACCGGCGAGATCCCGTTCTGCCCTGTCGATATAGTCCGAGTCGGGGAAAAAGTTCTCCAGGAAAAAGGCGGAAAGCGCCGAGCGTACCTCCTTGTTCGGGAAATCCAAGGTGAATGTCGTATCGGTTGCGGCGCGGAGGGTAAGGTAGCCAGCCTGGTAAAGGAATCCGTGTGACGAAGTGGCGTCGATTTCCCCGGGGGATTTAGCGAATTTTTTGTTCACTACCATGCCCTGGAATTGATCGACAGTGAGGGACTTATCCTTCAGGAAATTCTTGACGAAGCTGCCGGATCCTGAATCCACCCAGTAGTCTCCGAATTCGCTTGTTTTGAAAAATTCGATCGTGGAAGAAGGGTTGTACAGGTTCGTCTTGCCGTCGAAGGAAAAGCCGTCGTAATACTCTTGTATTTGCTTCAAAAGCACTTCACGGCTTTTTCCAAGTTTATTGGCTGCCCTGTCAATAAAGGGGGCGAAATAACTCTCCAGCTCCTCCTGAGTGTAGCCCATGAACGCGGCGAATTTCTCCTCGAGCGAGATATCTGCTAGGTTGTTGAGACTGGAAAACACTCCCATCCTGGAAAACTTGGTGCATCCTGTGATGAAGACTAACTCGATGAATTCGGAGGCTCTTTTGATCTCCCTGTAAAAATTACGCATAACGATCCGCGTATCGGCAAGCAATTGAGCGTTGAACGTCAGTTTATCCCTCTCGGCAAGGCTGATCACTGGCGAATCGTACTCGTCTATCAAGAGAACGACTTTCTGTCCGCTCGCTTTGCGGACGTCAATAAGAAGATACTTTAAGGCGTTGGCATAATCCGCTCCTCGCAGGGAAACCTGGTGGTGCTCGGCGTTGTCCTCAAGAATATCCATGATGTTTCGTTTTAAAATTTCTTTGCTGTCGCTGTCAGCGGCGTCGGACATGTCCAGGCTGATGACCGGGCGGGGGACGAAAGCAGGTGAGGAAATATGTTCCTCGACGGCGAGGCCCTTGAAAAGATCAATCCTGCCTGAGTAAAAGGCGTCGAGGGAACTTACCGTAAGCGACTTGCCGAAACGGCGGGGCCTGGCACAAAAGATAAACTGTCCCCACTCGCTTAACATCGGGAGATACTTCGACTTGTCGACGTAGACTTCCTTTTTTTGCCTCAGCACTTCAAAAACAGGATTTCCGACCGAAAGAACGGGCAATTCATCTGACATGGGTTTCTCCTTTCGGTTGCCGTAACTTTTGCCAAGATGGGGTTTTCTGGCAAACTATCTTAAAGTATCATATCATGGAGTTTTAATCAATGTATTGTTTTGACAGTTTCGCTAATGATGGCCAATGATGGCCAAGGATTTATCCGGCCAAGCCGGGTTCAGCGCCAAACCGGAGTTCCGGCTTCAGACAGACGAATTGCAACGGCCAGCAGGTGTCCATGATTAAGCGGAGGGATTATTCTGTAGGAAAATTACCAATATGTTCCCGACTGCCGCCAAGACGCTTTTATTCACTATACAAGCCAAACTATATGAAAAATCACACAGGAAGCACCTGAAAGTTATATCGAAAATATCGAAATTTCATAGAATAGTTAGGTAGAACTTGAAATATAATTCTACGCCTAATTTCCGGGTATGGATAAATTGCAGGAATTCAGTATGTTTCCGACCGTTCCAACGCCTCGGCCAGCCGAGCTCCCGCTGGCTTGTCTGTTGAGGCAGGCCACCGCCTCCACGGCGGAAGCCCCTGCGGCCTTGCCCGACACCTTGCCCGTAACAGACAAGACGTTACCGCTTAACCACAAAAGCGAGCGCCCCCAACGATCTAAGTTTAACAAAGGTGGCCATTGTTTTAAATCAACCCAAGTCCCAAACCACAGTAGCTCCTTCTGGTTTTGGGGCTCCCAGCCTTCTGATGGAGAGGGAGCAATGGTGGAAAGGACAATATTAATGTTTCATGTCTGTATCCGTTCACTGGCGGAGGCGTTTTTTTCTTGACTGAAGCTTTCGGTTGGAAAAGTCACCCTGTCCATTCTCGGCTTACGCAAGAGTCAGTTACGTGGCTTGTCCTTGGCCAGATCCGTGCGCTGGCGAAGGCTGTATAGTCGTTTCTTCAGTGTCCTCCTCCTTCTCCTCCTTCTCCTTCTTCTTCTTCTCCTTCTTCTTCTTCTTCTTCTCCTCCTCCTTCTCCTCCTCCTTCTTCTTCTCCTGAGGCGCCCCCCATTGTTTGGAGTGAATTTGGCTTAAAATTAGCAAAACTCGAACCACTAGATGTAGAAATGAAGCTAGCATTAAAGAAGCTTCTCAGGTTATATTTGGACCTCCTT
>JAIRZX010000383.1 GCA_031267005.1 Deltaproteobacteria bacterium | reverse complement strand
AAGAAGTTCGACTGACTCCTATTGGGCCCATACGAATGAAAAATCAATAAAATATCGACTGGGTCCGGTACCAACAGGATGATTGCGGAAAGTTTTTTTAAAGATCTTTGTAGTGTTAATAAGAAATCCAACTGTTTCGCAAGTTATTATTTGACAGCTCCTCAGTTGCAGGATGGCCCCGGAAGCTCGCTAAATCCTCTAAGCCGCCTTGAACAGCGGGGGAAACCGATTGCGGATCTGCCCGTCCGAGGGCACCAGCGCCGCAGCCGGCTTCATGCCCAAGAGTCTTTGGAGCCTGGGTTACCCATCCGTCGGCAACGGCCGGGCCAATACCCGCGAGCGTCTCCGCGCCCTGACCGAGGAACGGAGCTGCCCGCCCAGGAGCAGGAGAATGGCGGCGGCGCTCGTCCTGTTGGCCCACACGAAGCCGGTGAAGCGCACCCTGGCGCGGAAGGTCCCCTTTTCCGGGAGGCCGGAGATCTTAAGCCCGTGGAAGGCGCCCGGCACAGCGTCGCCGGGACGCTCGAAGCTTTTCCGTTTCTGCCAGTATGTTTCGCTAACCAAGTCAGCAGGCTTCCCGTCCACCGAAAGCTCTATGTCCTGGAGGCCCGGATAATACAGGACGTCCAAGAGCGCCTCCCCTGAAGGCCCGCCCGAAGATCCGCGCCACTCCTCCAAATCGACCGTAAACCTCCAGTCGCCGGCCTTCCCGCTCCAGGGGACGGCCGGGCGGCCAGGATCGGTCCAGCCGCCGGCCTCCGGCGCGGGCGGCACGCGCATGAAGGCGCCCTCCCCGGAGAGGAGCCTCGTGCGGTGGCGGATCTCGTCGGAGTTCATGCTGAACGGCTTGCTGTCCTTAAGGGTCTTCGGGTAAACGTACGGGGCGGCCATCGCCAGCGCGAAGGCCGCGAGCGCCATCGCCGCGACCGATCTGGAAGCGGGCGAAAATCCCGGGGTATTCCTGAAAAAGGCCTTCAGCGCCAGCGCCCCGGCGGCCGACCCCGCGAGGGCGAAGAGGCTCAACAGCCTGTAGGAGTACTGGGCAATGTCCATGTATTTCAGAGGCGGGTAAAGGAACGCGGCGGGGCGCGCAACGACGAAGAGGACCGCCAACGCCGTCACGGAGAAGGGAAGCGCCCAGGAGGTCCTCCTCCCCGCCGAGTAATACAGGAAGGCGGTCAAGGAGGCTAACAGGAGGATTCCCGTCTGGAACCTGGGCAGCTCCGTCTGGTTCGCCGAGAAGCTCCAGGAGCTGTCGGTAAGGCTGAAGAGGCTCAAGACCGGGGTCATGAACGCGCTGGACGCGGCCGAGGCGTTCGCGAGCGCGTCCCCCTTGATAGCCAGATCGCCGTAAAAGACGAACGGCCCCAGCCACCACATGCAAACTAAGATCGCCCCGGCCGCCACGGAGATTGCGGCTAGGGCCTTTCTGGCGAATGGCCAGACCCGCGGCGGGGGCTGCTCCCCGAGCCCCTTTCCCGAGATCCCGGCCTCCGCGGACGGCTCCGCATAACCCTTCCCGCCTTTCCCGCTTTTCCCGCCCGGCTCCGCCCGTCCGCGTCGGACGAGCCTCCGCGCCAGCGCGAAGAAGACGGCAAGCGTTACGAGGGCAAGGTAAAAGAAAAGGAAGAACGCGCCGGTTATGAAGTGCGAGAGGAGAAGCGCCGCGGTGGACAGCACCGCCAAGGCCCATATCCTGTAGGACGCGAGCGGTAGCGCCCGCAAGTTGTAGTACGTTGCCACAGGAAGGAGCGCGAACGCGAAGTACTCGTCGAAAGCGCCCCTGAGCACCCTGTCGGCCGCGAGGTAGGGGGCCGTGACGAAAAGGAACGCGGCGAAGGCCGCGCACCGGTCCGACAGCGTGAGGTAGCGCCCCAGCCTGTACGCGTACACGAAGGCCAGGGCCATAAGGAACACCGAGCCGTAGGTGTACCCGGCAACGAGGTCGCGCAACAGCAATCCGAGAGCGCCGACCGCCGCGTGCGCGAGCGGAGGGCTGAACTGGTGGTAAGGGTTCCCGAGGCCGTCCGCGAGGATCGGGGAGACTCTCGGCGGGAAGGTCATCTCAAGGAAGCCTTGGGCCATGCTGCCGGACAGGAAAGCGTGGCGGAACTGGTCGGGGGCGAGGAAGTCCCTCCTGCCGCCGTAGGTCACCTCGGCCCCGGAAAGGACGGTAGCCGCCAGGAGCGCTATGGCCCAGAGTTTTACCGCGCCTATCTTGAACCCGAACGCAGTCCGCGCCGCGCCGTCCGCTGGCTTGCCTCCCATCGCCTGTGCCTTTCTACCCGCGCCGGAACTGCGCCCGGCACGGGCATGCTGGAAAACCCTTTTCTGAGCAACCCGTCACCCTAACGCTTCCATCCGTCTCCCCTCCCTTTCCGGCCTCCCCTGGCTCCCCGTCTCCCTGCCCCTCCCGGCCTTTCCCGGCCGCCCCGTCTCCCTGCACCTCCCGGCCACCCCTGGCTCCCCGTCCCTCCCGGCCTCTCCCGGCCGCCCCGTCTCCCTGCCCCTCCCGGCCTCCCCTGGCTCCCCGTCCCCC
>JAIRZX010000415.1 GCA_031267005.1 Deltaproteobacteria bacterium | reverse complement strand
CTCTTCGCGCGGCTGGCTTATTCCGGCGTCTTCGTGGGGGCGGCGATAGCCTACTGCTCCGCCGGACACCCCTACCGCCAGGACTCGGAGCTTTGGTTCCAGTCCTCGCCCGCGCGGATACCGGCGGGAGGGGGCACGCTGCTCCTGTCCGAAGAAAGGGCGCGGTACGTGGGCGAGCTCCAGGCCGGGGCCTCGGCCGCCGGCTTCCGCGAGGGAGACGTGCTTACGGATCTCTCCGGCCGGGCGCCGGGGGCCTCGTTCGCTTTGGGCGGCTTCATGCCCGGGAGCCTTTGGATCGCCTCGGGGTACCCAGGGAGCGGCGCCTGGCTGGCCCGCGGCCTGGGCAAGCTCTCCTGCGGGGAAATTGCCTCGTCCTGGCTTCTCGCGGACTTGGCCCCCTTAGTCGAGCCGCTGGACCCGCGGCTCCTTACGCAACACGGGGCGAAAGTGCCGGAGGACTTCGCGACGGCGGCGAGGGCTTCCTTCGCGGACCCCGCCGGCCCGGGGCTGCTGTACATGCACGAGCACAGGCTGTTGAAGCCAGCTAGGCCGTTTCAGATCGCCGAAGAGGCCTGCCTGCTCTCCAGGGCCGGGGGGAGGGACGCGGGCGGGACCGAAAAGCCCGGAAGCCCCGAAATATCAGGAGGGAACGGAGCGGGCGGAGAACCCGGAAGGAACGGAGCGCCGGAGAATCCTGAAGGATCAGGAGGTCCCGTAGGCCCTTAGCCTCATACTCGTACGACGCGGGCTCAGGGCCGGCTTCGGGAACCCCCTCCGTCGGCCGCGTCCCTGCCCCTGTCTGCCCGTGCCCGTGACCGCTCCCGCACCCGCGAGCGTCCCCTCCCCCGAACCGGGGAAAGCGCCTGGCCCCACGTGGGGCAGGACGAAAGGCCTTCGACGCTCGTCCAGTTAGCCTGCCTGAAGCCGTTGAAGCGCTTCCTGGCCTCGAAGAGACCCCTTTCCGGACTCCGAAAGCCTTCAAGGCCGGGGAAGGAGACCCCTCCCGCTTGAATGAAGAGGGGCGAGGGAAGCCGGCCTGTCACGGGCCTCCCTTTTCTGCCGCTTAGCTTCAAAGGCTCAAGGCACCTGCCTTCCCTTCGACCGAGATCTCTATGTCCTGGAGGCCGGGATAGCTGAGGGCGTCCGGGAAAGCCTCCCCCTGACCCCCGGATCGTCTGCCGTCTGCCCCGGACCGGCGATTGCCCCAAAGTTGCCGGATGACCTCTTGAGGCGAGCGAAACCCTCGGCAGCCGACTTTAAGCGCGAGGGAAACGCTTACGGAGATACCCTGCCGGGAGCGCCAGCGCCTTGGAGCGATTAATGCCCAAGGGTCTTTGGAGCGCCTGGGATTACCCATCCGCAGGTTGCGTACGGGCCAACTCCCGAGAGCGTCTCCGAGCCCTGGCCGGGGAACGAAGTTGCCCTCTCCCCCCAGGAGCAGGGCGAGGACGACGGCGCTCTTCCAGTTGCCCAGCCCGAAGAACGGACGACCCGCCGACCCACCCCCGCCTGCCATCCGACAGCTCGTTGCCTTGCCCTCTCTCTCCATCAACAAACTATCCTATAATGCCCGTTAACTGCCCGCCGGCAGCTGCCGGGCCAACTCCCGAGAGCGTCTCCGCGCCCTGACCGAAGAACGAATCTGCCCGCCCAGGAGCAGGAGTATAGCGGCAACGCTCGTCCAGTTTGCCCAGCCGTAGCCCGTGAAGCGTACCCTGACGCGGAGGGTCCCCTCTTCAGGGGCGCCGGAAAGCTTGAGCCCGTGGAAGGCGCCCGGCACCACGTCCCCGGGCCGCTCGAAGCTTTCGCGTTTCTGCCAGTAAGTTTCGAGAACCAAGTCCCTCGGCTTCCCGTCGACCGATACCTCTATGTACTGGAGGCCGGGATAGTACAGGACGTCCAGGAGCACCTCCCCCGGAGGCCCGCCGGACGCCCTGCCCCACTCCCCAAGCTCGGTTTTAAACCTCCAGTCCCCGGCCTTCCCGCTCCAGGGCACGGCCGCGCGCCCCGAATTGATCCAGTCGCCGGACTCCGGCGCGGGCGGCATGCGCAAGTAGGCCCCCTCCCCTGAGGTGAGCCGCGAGCGGCGGTAGATCTCCCCCGTGTCCATGGTGAGGACCTTGAGGCCCTTGACGGTCCTCGGGTAGACGTACGGCGCCGCCATAGCCAGCGCGAAGGCTACGAGGACCATCGCCGCGACGGATCTGGAGGCGGGCGAGAAGCCGGGGGTCCTCCGGAAAAATGCCTTCAGCGCCAGCGCCCCGGCGGCCGACGCCGCTAGGGCGAAGAGGCTCAACAGCCTGTAGGAGTACTGGGCTATGTCCAGGAATTTCAGGGGCGGGTAAAGGAACGCCGCGGGGCGCGCCACGGCGAACAGGACCAGCCCGGCCGTCACGGAGAGGGGAAGCGCCCAGGTGGCCCTTCTCCCGGCGAAGTAATACAGGAAGGCGGCGTAGGAGGCGAGGGGGAGGATTCCCGTCTGGAACCTGGCCAGGTTCATTTCGTTCGCCCTGAAGTTCCAAGAGCTGTCGACCAGGCTGAAGAGGCCCAGGATCGGCGTCAGGAACGCGCTGGACGCGCTCGAGGCCCCCGCGAGCACGTCCCCCTTGATAGCCAGATCTCCGTAAAACGCGACCGGCCCCAGGCACCACATGCCGACGAGGATCGCCCCGGCCGCCACGGAGCCAGCGGCCAGGGCCTTTCTCGCGAAGGGCCAGACCCGAGGCGGGGCTATTGGGCAGCGCCCCTTCCCGGCGCCCGGGGGCGGCGCGGGCGGCCACACCTCCCCCTTGCGGAAGGAGAGCCTCCGCGCCAGGGCGCAGATGACGGCCAGCGCGACAAACGTCGCGTAAAAGAAAAGGAAGAACACGCCGGTTATGAGATGCGTCAGGAGAAGCGCCGCAGTGGACAGCACCGCCAAGGCCCAAATCCTGTAGGACGCGAGCGGGAGCGCCCGCAGGTTGTAGTACGTCGCCATCGGAAGGAGCGTGAACGCGAAGTACTCCGCGAAAGCGCCCCTGAGCACCCTGTCCGCAGCAAGGTAGGGGGCCGTGACGAACAGGAACGCGGCGAAGGCCGCGCACCGGTCCGACAGCGTGAGGTAACGCCCCAGCCTGTACGCGTACACGAAGGCCAGGGCCATGAGGAACACCGAACCGAATGTGTACCCGTCTATGACGTTCCCGAGCAGCAGCGCGAGCGCCGCTACGGCGGCATGCGCGAGCGGCGAGTAGAACTGGTGGTAAGGGTTGCCGAGGCCGTCCCCGAGGATGGGGGAAACCCGCGGCGGGAACGTCATGTCCAGGAAGCCTTCGGCCATGCTGGCTGACAGGAGCGCGTGGTGGAACTGATCGGGGGCGTGGAAGTCCCTCCGTCCGTTGAAGGTTACCTCTGCTCCGGAAAGGACGATAGCCGCCAGGAGCGCCGCGGCCCAGAGCTTGGCCGCCCCTGCCTTGAACCGGAACGCCGTGCGCGCCCCGCCCTCCGCGGGCTTGCCGTCCATCGCCAGAGCCTTTCTTCCCGCGTCAGCAAATGCCTCGCGCGGGCATGGAAAAAAATCCTTTCCCCTGCGCCAGGTCACTCTTCCGCCTCCCCCGCCTGCTCCGCTACCGAGGCCTTTCCCGGCTTACCCGGCTTACCCGGCTTTCCGGACTTTCCGGTCATTTCCTTCCTTCCGTTCATCCCGTTCATCCCGTTCATCCAGTTCTTGCCGTCCTCCCTCTCCGGCTGTCGGGCCTTCCGCCGGGCGACGCGTACGCCGTTTAACGCCACCGCGCCCAGAAGGAGAGCTGCCGACGCCGCGCTCGTCAGATTAGCCCACCTGAAGCCGACGAAGCGCACCCTTGCCTCAAAAAGCCCCTTTTCCGGGGCACCGGATACTTTCAGTCCGTGGAAGGAGACCGCCCCGCGCTTCAGGAAGACGGTCGCTGGAGCAGGCCTGTCACGGGCCTCCCTTTTCTGCCAGTAGGTTCCGGGGCCCAAGGCCGCCGGCTTCCCGTCGATCGAGAGTTCTATGTCCTGTAGGCCGGGATAGTAGAGGACGTCAAGGAGCACCTCCCCCTTCGGGCCGCCGGAAGCCCGGTAGTATTCCTCCAAATTGGCCTTAAATCTCCAATCCCCGGCCTTGCCCCCCGCCCCCAGGGCGGATCGGCCCGGGTCCGTCCAAAGGCCCGGGAGCGCCCCGTCCGCCGGAGGGACGCGGAGGAAGGCGTCCTGGCCGTATGCGAGCCTCGACACGGAATAGGCCATTCCGGTGTCCATGCTCATTGAGAAGCGGTCGGGAAGCGTCCTCGGGTAGACGTACGGAGCCCCCATGGCAAGCGCGAACGCGATTAAAGCCATGGACGCTACGGATCTGGATGCCGGGGAAACCCCCGGGCCCCCGGAAAAGAAGGCTTTCAGCGCCAGCGCCCCCGCCGCGGCCGCCGAGAGGGCGAAGAAGCTCAGGAGCCTGTACGAGAACTGCGCGATGTCTATGTATTTTAATGGAGGCAGGAGGAACGCCGCAGGCCGGGCCGTTACGGAGAGTATGAGCCCCGCGACGAGCGCGAAGGGAAGCGCCCAGGACGAGCGCCTTCCCGGATGGAAATACAGATATGCCGCGAACGAAGCGAGAGGAAGGATTCCGGCCTGGAACCTGGGCAGCGCCATGAGGTTGGACTTGAAGTTCCAGGAGCTGTCGGTCAGGCTGAAGAGGCTTAAGATCGGAGTCATGAACGCGCTGGCCGCGGACGAGGCTCCGGCGAGCATGCCGCTCTTGACGACCAGATCGCCGTAGAAGACGACCGGGCCCATGTACCACATGCTCAAGAGAATCGCGCCTGCGGCCACGGAGGCCGCGGCCAAGGCCTTTCTCGCGAAGGGCCATATCATCGGGGGAGGTTCCGGCGGCTCAGGCGCTCCGAACTGACCGGGACTCCTGAACGGTCCGGAAGCGGCGGCGCCGGAAGGAGCGGCCGGGTCCGGAATGACCTCGCCGCGCGTTTTCCGCCTTGACGCGCGGCGCGCCAGGGCGCAGGCGACCGCCAGCAACAGGAATACGGCGTAGAAAAAGAGGAAAAAGACGCCCGTTATGAGATGCGCGTGCAGGAGAGCCGCGGTGGAGAGCGCAGCCAGGGTCCAAATCCTCAAAGACGCGAGCGGGAGCGCCCGCAAGTTGTAGTACATGGCCATCGGAAGGAGCGCGAAAGCGAAGTATTCGGCGAAGGCGCCCCTCAGCACCCTGTCCGTCGAAAAGTACGGGGCCGTCACGAACAGGAAGGCGGCCAGCGCCGCGCACCTGTCCGAGAGAGTCAAGTAGCGCCCCAATTTGAAAGAATACACGAAGGCCAGCGCCAGGAGGAAAACCGAGACGGACGTGAACCCGTCGATCAGATCCCCCAGGACGAGGGCAACGGCGGCTACGGAGCCGTGCGCGAGCGGCGAGTAGAACTGGTGGAAAGGGTTCCCAAGGCCGTCGTCCAGTATAGGGGAGACCCTCGGCGGGAAGCTCATGTCCAGGAAAGCCTCGGCCATGCTGGCGGAGAGGATTATGTGGTTCGCCTGGTCCCTGGACAGGACGTCCCTCCGACCATCGAAGGTCACCTCTGCCCCGCAAAGCGCCGCGGCCGCCAGGAGCGCTACGGCCCAAAGCTTAACCGCGCCCAACTTGAACCCGAACATGGTCCGTGTCCTCTGCTGCGGGAAGGCCTTGCCCATCCTTTGTTCCCTTTCTGCGCCGGGAGAGAGGCAGTCAATCCCGGTATTTCCGGACATCCATGATATCCCGGCATTCGCTGCTTCAGTGACTTCCATGTCTTCAATGGTTTCCATGGCTCCCAAGCCCTTCTACGCAAGGCCCTACCCTCGTCCAGGCCTCTAGAAGGGGTCGTAAAGCCGCGTTCGCCCGATTGGCCCGCGAAAGCCCGTAAACATTACAGTGTCACCGCCGCTCCTTCCGTCGGGTCCTCGGCCAGCCCCACGCAGAGGACCTTCCCTGGCTCGGAAGCGAAGTCCCGGATGACCGCGTCAATTCTCTGCAACCTGGCACCTGACTTCGTAGCCGCCGGAAGCCCGTCCTCCAAGAAGTCCGACATCTGGAGGCTAGGAAAACTAAGCTCCCAGGGACGGCTCTCGAAAAGCCCCGGTGAACTCCGGGCGGTACTTCGCCATATCGAGCTTCAGTGTCTTGTCCCGGTGGCGTCACTCCCCCGCGATAGGCCTTCAGTTCAAGACCCTCCCGGACCCACGCTGAAAAAGGACTCCCCTCCGGTTGTCACGTTCCGGAATGCCTGATGACGGGATTAGGATATAACGCTTATGAATCATATACATTCATGTCCATTAACAGACTAATCGGCGCTTGGAACATGAACGCAACGTAGTGTAGCGTAGCGTAAGAGCATGCCCTGTATAACCATAAAAATATTTTATGATATACGATCTTATTGATTTTGGGACAGCCCGGCCCATAAACGCTGACGCTACACAGCTTATGACCGTGGCCAAAGCGATCCAGATAATGTATCATATCAACAGTCGGAAAATTTATGAACTCACCTTTCTCGTAGACTCTCATCTTTCATCCTTAATAAAGGAGCCAGAACAAATTCGATGATTCTGCGCTTGTCGGTGGATATCTCCACGCTCACCGCCATTCCTGGTATGAGCGGCATCTCGCGACCGTCAACCATGATCGTGGCCTGATCCAGCTCCAGGCGGATGCGGTAGACAAGGCCAAGAACTTCGTCCACTGTGGCATCTTCTGCCACGTCAGCTACAACAGCTTGGATAATTCCATATTTAGTGAAAGGATATGTCGCGATTTTGATTTCGGCCTGCTGGCCTTCCCTGACAAACCCTATATCCTTGTTGCTTAGGAACGCCTCGGCCTCCAGCCTTTCCCCAAGCGGAACTATTTCCATGATAACTTGAGCAGGGGCGACTATTCCTCCAATCGTATTGACCTGCAACCCCTTAACGGCACCCTTGACCGGAGAAAACATAGTTTGTTTGATAGAAAGATCCCTGGTCTTGATCAACTCCTGGTTTATCGACTCTATTTGGCTGACAAGCCCGTCCAATTCCTCCAGCACCGAGGCCAGATCCTGAGCCGTCTGTGCAGCCAGCTGGTTTTCAGCCGATGCAACGGATGCGGATAGTCGCACTGACTCTTTGACACGCGTCTCAAAACCGTAGAGCTGTTCGTTGTAGTATATTTCGGCGCTCGTATATTCGTATATCCCGACTAATTTTTTTTCGAAGAGGGAAGAAAGTGCGTCTAAACGACTTTTAGCAAGAGGCATATTTTTAGAATATTGTTCTATGAGAATCCCGTTCGATGTAACTTCAGCTCTCCTCTCGTTCAGTTGCGAGTTCAGGGCTTGGCGTCGAAAACGAATGGCGTTGAACTGCGCGAGTAACAGGGTTCCGTTCCGAAGATCGCCTTCGATGTCAGGATGTGACAAGACAGATTCTTCAGAAACGATGTCTTCTGGTTTCAATTCCAACAAGCCGATCATCGCCTTCAAGCGCTTGGATTTTGCAGTAGCCACGTCAAGTTCAGTCTCAAGTCTTGCCTTGTCGGCCTCCGCCTGGGTTCGATCTAATTCGACAAGAGGTTGCCCGACATCGACAAGTTGCCCTTCAGCGACCAGGATGGTAGATACCATTCCGAGGGCGTAGGGCTGAATTTGCTTAACTTTGCCTGAAGGGACAATTTTCCCTTCCGCAACGCTGATAATGTTAACTTTGCCAAAAACGCTCCATAGCAAAACAGCGATGACTATTCCGGTTACAATGCGCAACAACAACCCAGAAGCTGGATGCGGAGGCCTTTCCAATATCTCGAGGGCCTGCGGGAGAAAACTTTTCAGATCTTCGGACAAGTGCCTGTCGGCCAGCTTTACCCTATTCCGCCAGATTTTGGAGACTATCTTGAACATTTTACGGTACCTATGCACAGGGGGTGGGCGAATTAACGCTTTCAAGCGGAGCCGCCTGGATAATTTTCTTGAGGGATGGTAATTGAAAGGCCCTGTGCACGGGCCATCCTGTAGAACGCTCCCTTCTTCTCGAGCAATCCCTTCGGAGTGCCCATCTCAAGGATCTGGCCTTTGCCGAGAATCACTATCCTGTTCGAAAATTTGAGCGCGGTGAGACGATGGGCGATAATAACGACTGTCCTTCCTGAACAGATAGATTTCATATTGCTCTGGATGATCCTCTCGGATTCGTAGTCAAGGGCCGAAGTAGCCTCGTCGAAAATTAAGACGCGCGGGTTGCCGATGAGAATTCTGGCTATGGCCAGGCGCTGGCGCTGTCCTCCCGACACGGAGCTGCCTCGCTCTCCGACCTGGGTATCGTAACCCTCCGGCAACTCCATTATGAAATCGTGAGCCCCGGCTGATTTAGCTGCCTCGATCACCCGCTCCAGGGTAACCCCGGGGTCGTTTATTGCGATATTCTCCCTGACCGTGCCATTGAACAGCACACTCTCTTGTGGGACCACGCCAATCTGTCTCCTCAGCAAGGCCGTGTCAAGCGTGGACAAATCGTGATCGTCAAGAAGGACCCTTCCGGATTCTGGCCGGTAAAGCCCTTGGATTAATTTGGCCAAGGTGCTTTTACCGCTTCCTGAAGCTCCTGCAACACCAATGACCTCTCCAGGATGCATTTCTAGCGTCACCCCGTCCATTGCTGCAGGGGCGTCTGGAAGATAACGGAAGCGAACATTCTGAAATTTAATGTTACCCCTGATTGTTGGTACGGAACTTCTCCCGGCCTGGTAGCCCGGTTCCATTGGACAATTAAGAATGTCCCCCAGCCGCTTGAGGGAAATTCCAGCTTGTTGAAAGTCCTGCCACAGGTGTGTAATCTTCAGAATCGGACCGCTGATTCTGCCTGCGATCATGTTAAACGCAACAAGCTGGCCAACGGTCAGGGACCCGTCCATGACTTGATAAGCACCAAACCATATAATAAAAGCAGTTGTAAGTTTCTGTACTAGATTTGCGACCTGCGAGGCGA
>JAIRZX010000333.1 GCA_031267005.1 Deltaproteobacteria bacterium | reverse complement strand
TTGGCGGGGGCGGAAGCCGGGCTTTCGCGGTTTTCGGGCGCCGTTGCCTTGCCGGGGGCATTGGCGGGGGCGGAAGCCGGGCTTTCGCGGTTTTCGGGCGCCGTTGCCTTGCCGGGGGGGCCGGAGGCGGGGCTTTTCCGGTTTTCGGGAGCGCCGGCCTTGCCCGATGGTCCAAGGGGGGCGATCGGCGAGGAATGCGGGGGGGCGGACCCGGCGGCTGGCCCGTCGTGGCGCGTCTGTTTTCCGGTCAAGTCTCTAGCCGTCCCTGGGCGATCGTCTTGGGTATGCCCCAGTCGTTTTCCGTGTAGGTGGGCGCCTTGTGGCCGTAGAAGAGCTTGGAGACGATCATGGTCGTATAGCCGTAGTTGGCCAAATCGGTCAGGTAAAGCGTGAGGTCCGAAGCCTTAAAAGGTGGCTGGAAGCCGGAGTCGTAAAAGTAGATCTCCTTGTAGGGGCTCCTCGCGTCCACCTTGAAGTGCCACTCGAAGCCCTTCTCGGGGGCGTCCCGGGCCAATACTGACGGTATGAGACCCACCTTGGAGAGATCAACGGGCCTCGCGGCGGCCTCCTCCTCCTCGCCGGGCAGGTACCAGGAAAGCGTTATGCTGTCGGCGGGGTAGTCGAGGTTCACCATCTCGGCACCCGTCAGGTAGACTGAGCCCGTGCTGGCTATGCCGACCTTGCGGCTGGCGGGCCCCTCAAGGGTGTCCACGGTCTCGTCCGCCACCTCGAATTGCGGGCCGCCCTCGGAACCCGTCGGGCGCTCGCCGGCGCTCAGGATGAGCTCCCTGCGGGCCTCGACGACAAGTGCCAGCTGCAACAGGGGCATGTGGCGATCCTTTCTGAAAACGCGGGGCGGCCAGGAGCCGGGCTCAGACGCGGCGGCTCGGGGTCGGCAACGGAGCTGCTGCCGGTTAAGGCCGCACGAATCCAAATTACCACACCGCATTAGCGCGGATCAAGCCCGGAACGGCACGCGGGGAGGCGCGAGGGCAAGGCGAGGCCGGCGCGCGAAGGCGTGGGCAAGGGCTACGGAGGCGATCGCGAGTCCGGAAACGGAAACCCGGAACCTCGGCGGGGCCGGCCTCCCTCCTGGAGACTTAGACGCTTTCCGGCGCGGAGGACGTTTCAGGAGAGCGTCGGCACGAGGTGGCGGTTATCCACGAATGCCGCGCCGCTACCCCAAGCTTCCCGGCTTTCGGGCAGGCGAGCCGGGGACGAGGCCTTGGTTCGAGTGGCTGAAAAAACCTGAGCCCGCCAGGGAATCCCCCGCCCTCCGCCTTGCCCTCGCGCAAGGGGGCTAAGGCGCTGCAGATCGGGGAAAGCCGCGGTTTAGCCAAAGCACGGTTTGCAAACGTTCGATGGGACCGCGTCCGACGGGGTCCGGAAGCGGGGCTTCAGCCGCTTTGGCTGCGCTTCAGGCAGGACATAGCCGGAACTAAAGCGGGACCGGGACGGAACTCGGGGGGTACCCATGCGGGACCGGGACGGAATTCAGGCGGTACTCGAGCCGCGCCGGGACGGACCAAGGCGCCGCGCCTGAGTCGCCTGGGCCCGGGGGAGCCCCGTGCCCGGCCGCTGAAAGCGGGGCCCAGCCGCCGCGCCTTCTGCACGCCAGGCGACCGGGACCGGCCCGCAAAAGGTTTAAATTGAATTAACCATAGCGGGGAGGAGATCGTTTATCGTCCTCCCGCTCGCATGCTCGCCCAGGGCGCCCATCTTCCACTCGTTGTTGTGCCGGTAAACCTTGGCCATTATCATGGCGGTGTAGGCGCCGCCGCCGGTAAGCGTGTAGCGGGCGATCTCTTTGTCGTTCCGTGAGTCCACGATGCGGCAGTAGGCGTTTTCGACCTCGTTGAAAGTCTGGCCGCGGAAGCTGTTGACGGTGAAGACTAGGGAGGTTACGTGCGCGGGGACGCGGGGCAGATCGACTATTATCTGCTCGTCGTCGCCCTCGCCCTGGCCGGTCAGGTTGTCGCCGGTATGCACGATGGACCCGTCCTTGCTCTTGAGCTGGCTGAACCAGACCATGTCGACCACCTGCTTGTTCGCGTCGAAAAGGCCGCAGGAGGCGTCGAGGTCGATGTCCACCTTGCGGGAGAAGAAAAGGCCCTTCTTCTTGACCGGGTCCCAGCCCAGCCCCATGACGACTTTTGCGAGCCCCCCCCCGGACTCCTTCTCCAGCGATATCTTCTGGCCTTTCGTGAGGTTTATCGGCATTTTTGGGATTCCTTCTTTCAGCCGCCGAAAACCGCCCGGCGGCGTCCGAAACGTTATTCCCGCGCTTTCCAGCCGTCGCGCGGGGATTGCGTTAAATGTAAAAAACAGGCGGGCGAAAGTCGCCCGCGGGCGTGCTGGAGCCCCCCTAGCCGTCCAAGCCGAAGTTCCCGGCGAGGGCGCCCAGCCCCCCCCTGAAGCCGCGGCCGATGGCCTTGAACATCCACTCGGCCCCGTGGCGGTAGATCTCGCCGAAGATCATGGCCGTCTCGGAGGACATGTCCTCCGAGAGGTCGAAGCGGGCTATCTCCTGGCCATTGGAGGCGCCCGAAACCCTCATAAAGGCCCGGGACACCTGGCCGAAG
>JAIRZX010000268.1 GCA_031267005.1 Deltaproteobacteria bacterium | reverse complement strand
CCTTGTCGGCGAAAAGGGGGATCCGGATTTCCTTGGGCTTCCGGGGCCTCAAGCCGTTCTCGCGGGCGAAGCGCCAGCCGGACGGCTTTAAGGCGCACCAGAGTTCCTTGGGGAGCGAGAGATCGGCCGGGAGGGGCGGCGGGCCGCTCTGGAACTGGGGCTTCAGGCGTATCTGGCCGTCCTCCCCCGTCTCGAAGCGGGAGGCGTTGCCAGGGAGGTTTACGAGCTCCATGACCCTGTTTTCGTTTACGCCCCGGAAGCCGTCTTCGTCGCGCACGGCGGCGACCAGCTCCTTTACGGGCACCCAGCCGCCGTCCCCGGGTATTATCCCGTAGTCGTGGGGCGCGGTGTCCAGGACGTAGCGGACGAACTTCTCGAGGCTCTGGCGCGACTGGCTTGTTTTGGTTGGCATCGGTCTTACCGGCCCCGCCCGTGCGCCTTGCGCGGAGGCGGGGAGGCTTCAGGCGCCTCGGGCGCCGCAACGGCGGGGATAAGGTTAAGTTCAGGGATGGTTTTCGGCGCGGGCGTTAACGACAGGGAGCTTCCCCCGAAGGGAGCTTCCCCCGAAGGGGGCGTTCCCGACAGGAGCGGCCTTCCGGTCGGGGGAGCGGGGAGGCGCGAAGGAGGAGGACGGGGGACGCCTCCGGGGACGGGGCGCGTCGCGGTCGAACCCGGGGCTTGCGCCATCTTAGCCTTTCGGGCGGAGCGATGCAAAAAGCCAACCGCTTACCGAAGCCCGGATCCAGTTGCCTGCCCGGACCGGCTCTGCCATGCCCGGACCTGTCCGGCTCTGCCCGGACCTGCCCGGACCTGCCCGGACCTGCCCGGGGAGTTCCGGAGCCTTACGCGGTCTCCCTCTGCTTCCGAACGGGGAGCTTCCCCGCCTGCCATGGAGCGGCCCGCGCCCGCCCTGGGCCTGCCCGGGCGCCGGCAATGCCGCGGGGACGCAGGAAAACCCCGGCTGGCGCCGATGCCCCGGACACCCCGAAGCCTGGAGGGGGCTGGCGGGGACCTATCGGGCGGAGCCCCGCGCGCCGTTATTTTTTTGGTTGTGGGGTTAGGCGCCCGGTTAAGTTTGTTTGGGGCCTGCCGACGGGCGAAGTGACGGGCGATTTGGAGCGCATTTTGACAAAGAATAACTTTTCGGCTAAAAGATATAAGGAAACGCGGCCATGGGCCGGCGCGCAATTGCAAGACCTCCCGTTTTGGGATAAGCTTTCAGCAAGTGAAGGTGGGGGCAGGTCCCAGGTGGGCGCGCCCCGCCGTTTTTTTTGACAGTCCGGCGGGCGCCCGGCGGGCCCCGGGGAGCCGCGTGAAGCCGGGCTCCAGCGGGGAGGACGCCGGGTCCTGGGCAACCCGCCCTGGCGCTTTCGGGGGACCTTACGGGGATCCGGCCGGGGCGCCTTTGCGCCCCGCAGGCGCCGTTCCCGAAAGGCCCGGCGGCCCGGGGCCTTTCACGAAACAGGCCAGGAGAACGCCATGATCGAAATCAGGTTCCACGGCCGCGGGGGGCAGGGCGCCGTCACCTCCGCGGAACTAATGGCCCAGACGGCGATAGCGAGGGGCCGCTACGCCCAGGCCTTCCCGAGCTTCGGGCCGGAGAGGCGCGGCGCGCCGGTTACCGCGTTCCTGCGGATATCGGACAGCCCTATCCGCGTCCGGGAGAAGATCTACAACCCGGACGTCGTGGTGGTCCTGGACCCCACGGTCATGAGCGTCACGAGGGTGGACGCGGGCCTCAAGCCCGGCGGCTGGCTCCTCGTCAACACCCACAAGTCCCCGGCGGACGTGAAGAAAGAGTTCGGGTACGCCCAGAAGGTGGCCACCCTGGACGCCATGTCCATAGCGCTTGAGGTCTTGGGCGTGCCCATCACCAACACCGTGATGCTGGGCGTGTTCTCCAAGGTCCTGGGGCAGGCGACCCCGGAGGACGTGAAGGAGCCTTTCCTGAACCGCTTCGGCGAGGCCCTCGCCGCCAAGAACCAGCTGGCCTTCGAGAAGGCCTACGCCGAGACCCGGCTCGAGGAGTAGAAGATGCCAAGGGAAATAGACGCCCTCATGAAGGTCAAGGACCTCCCCGCCGGCTTCACCGCCGAGCCGGGGAGCACCCTGGAGTTCAAGACCGGGGACTGGCGGAGCATGCGGCCCAAGCTCGACCGGGAGAAGTGCATCTACTGCGGCTTCTGCTACATCTACTGCCCGGACGGGGTTTACCAGGACATGGGCAAGGACGAGAAGTGGTACAAGCCCGACTTCGACTACTGCAAGGGCTGCGGGGTCTGTGCCCACGAGTGCCCCAAGGACTGCATCGAGATGGTACTGGAGGAGGTCTGACACATGGCTGCCAAACGCATAGGGCTGGAAGTCTCGCTCGCCGTCTCCGAGGCGGTGATGCTCTGCGACGCCGACGTCGTCGCCGCCTACCCCATAACGCCCCAGACTCACATAGTCGAGCACCTTTCGGAGCTGGTGGCCGACGGGAAACTGGACGCCGCCTACATCCCGGTCGAGTCCGAGCAGTCGGCGATGAGCTCGTGCATAGGCTCCTCCGCGGCCGGGGCCCGGACCTTCACGGCCACGAGCTCCCAGGGCCTGGCGCTCATGAACGAAATGCTCTACATAGCGCCCGTCCTCCGGACTCCCGTGGTGATGGCCATCGCCAACCGCGCGCTTTCGGCCCCCATCAACATCTGGAACGACCACTCCGACATCATGAGCGTCCGCGACGCGGGATGGGTGGCGCTGTTCGCCGAAAACGGCCAGGAATCGCTCGACCTCACGATCATGTCGTTCAGGATAGGCGAGGACCGCAGGGTGTCTTTGCCCGTCAGCGTCAACATCGACGGCTTCACCCTCTCGCACTTCATCGAGCCCATCCTCGTGCCCACACGCGAGGAGGTGGCCAAATACCTGCCCCCCTTCAACCCGCTGGTGAAGCTCGACATAGCCAAGCCCGTCTCCATCGGCATGCTCGGGATGCCCGAGAGCTACACCGAGGCGCGCAAGGCCACCGACGACGCGCTCCTGGCCTCCAAGGAGGTGGTCAAGGAGTGCTTCGCGGACTTCGCTAAGCAGTTCGGCCGCGAGTACAAGGTGGTCGAGAGCTACCGCGCCGACGACGCCGAGACGATACTGGTCGTGATGGGCTCGATCGCCGAGACCGCCATGACCGCGGTGGACGAGATGAGGGAGAAGGGCGAGAAGGTGGGGCTGGTCCGCCTGAGGCTCTGGAGGCCCTTCCCGGTCGAGGAGTTCAAGGCCGCCATCAAGCCCGCCAAGAACCTCGCCGTCATCGACCGCCACATGGTCATGGGCGTCCCGGACGGCCCGGTGGCCCTGGAGGTCAAGTCCTTTCTGTACGCCGACGCCGCGAGGCCTTCCGTTTCCAACTACGTCCTGGGCCTGGGCGGCCGCGACGTGACCAGGGAGGACTTCTGGCACATAACCGAGAGGGCCAAGGCGCCGGACGCCGCCGCCAGGCCCCGCTACGAGCTCGTGGGGGTGATGGAATGAGAGCCGTCGAGACACCGTTCGAGAAAGTCACCGCCAAGACCTTCCCCAAGGGGCCGGACGTGCTGGCGCCGGGCCACCGCGCCTGCCAGGGCTGCGGGGAGGTGCTGGCGTTGAGGCTCATCATGAAGGCCCTCGGGACCGAGTGCATAGCCGTGTCCGCGACCGGGTGCATGGAGGTCTGCACGGCCCCCTTCCCCCAGAGCGCCTGGCGGCTGCCCTGGATCCACGTGGCCTTCGAGAACGCCGCCGCGGTCGCCTCCGGCGTGGAGTGCGCGGTCGAGACCCTGCGCCGCAAGGGCAGGGGCCCCGACAAGCGCATACCGGTAATAGCGATAGCCGGCGACGGCGGCACCGCCGACATCGGCATCCAGGCGCTCTCCGGGGCCCTGGAGCGCGGCCACGAGGACTTCATATACGTCTGCCTCGACAACGAGGCTTACATGAACACCGGCATCCAGCGCTCTTCGGAGACCCCTTTCGGGGCCAACACCACGACCTCCCCGTCGGGCAAGAAGTCCAAGGGCCAGGCCACCTGGAAGAAGGACATGCCGGCCATCGCCGCCGCTCACGGGGTCCCCTACGTGGCCACCGCGACCCCCGCCTTCCACCTCGACCTGATGAGCAAGGTCCGCCGCGCCGCGGCCATCCACGGGCCGGCCTACCTCCACGTGTACTCCTCTTGCCCCACGGGCTGGAGGCTCAAGCCCGAGCTCGCGGTCTCCATCGGCAAGATGGCCGTGAATTCCAGGGTCTTCCCCCTCTACGAGGTCCTGGACGGCCGCTACGCCGTAAACCGCCGCGTGGACAAGCCCATACCCGTGGGCGACTACATAAAGCTCCAGGGCCGCTTCCGCCACCTGAAGGAGGAGGACGTCGCCTTCATCCAGGCCAGGGTCGACCAGGAGTACGAGCGCATCCTGAAGCTGGCCGAAGCCTTCCCGGCGGAGGTGGAGAAGGCGAGCTAGCCCGCCTGGCTCCCCCCTTCAGCCCGTCCGCGGCGTTTCGCCCGGAGGGCGCCGCGCCCGGTCCCGGTCCCGGTCCCGGAGCGCGCCGGTTTCGGAAAGACAACCCCCTCGCCCCCCGCAAGCCTGATCCGCTTGCGGGGGGCTTTTTCGTGTCCGCTTGCGGGGGGCTTTTTCGTGGCGGGGGCTAAAGTTGCCGCCGGAGCGAGCGGCGTGGCGCGGGCGCGCCGCGGACGGTTCAAGGGGCGGGACGGAAAAAGCCCCCCTCCGGCTCTAGTCCGGGAGGGGGGCTCGATCGGCGGGGGGGCGGGAGGGTGGAATCGCCTCCCGGAGATCAGGCGGGACGGACGGGGGGCCCTCCGTTACTTCTACTTCGGGGACCGTTTCGCCGCAGGCGTCCTGGAGGCGGGCATCCAGGCGGCCTTCCTGGCGGCGGGCTTGCGGGCGGGCGCGGCCTTCTTGGCGGCGGGCTTGCGGGCGGGCGCGGCCTTTGTGGCGGCGGGCTTGCGGGCGGGCGCGGCCTTGTTGGCGGCGGGCTTGCGGGCGG
>JAIRZX010000262.1 GCA_031267005.1 Deltaproteobacteria bacterium | reverse complement strand
ATGAAAAGCGCGGCTATCTGGCTCCGGACCGGGTAAGCGTCCGGGCCGCGCGTCCAGAGCCAGGCGCCCGATTCGCAGACCCGCCTGGCAAAGGCCAGGATCCCGTCCAATGCGAGGGGGAGCCCCCTCCACATGCCGGGATCGGCGAGGAATCCCAAAATCGGGGACAGGCCGGGGAACTCCCCGGACGGGAAGGCGGCGGCCATGGCCTTCCAGAGGCACAGGTAAAAATAGAAGCCTGCCCAGCAACCCGCCAGAGCGAAAACGACCGCGGCGGTCGCGGACGAGCGGAGCGAGGGGCTCGCCCGCACGGACGCGGCGGGGGCGGCGCAACACAGCACGGAGAACGCTATCAGCCAGAGCCCCTTCACCCAAACGACCCCGGTGAAGGCGGCGGACGCCGCGTAAGGCAACGCGAGGGCGCACGAAGCGCCTGCGGACGCAACGAGAAGCAGGACCAGGCGCGCCGCCCCCACGGATAGGCTCATTTCGCGAACGCGGGGCCCGGACGGCCCCTATCCCTTCTTCTCTATGGAGCGCATGGCCTCGATGGTCTTGGAGATGAGCTCGTCCAACTCCCAGCCGAGCATCTCGCAACCCCTCTTGATGACATCCCTGGAGCAGCCAGCCGCGAAGTTCAGGGTCTTGAACTTCTTCTTGACCGACTTCACCTCCAGATCCATCACGCTCTTGGACGGCCGCATGAGGGCTGAGGCCCAGATGAGCCCGGTAAGCTCGTCCACGGCGTAGAGGACCTTCTCCATCAGGTGCTCAGGCTTCACGTCCACGGTAAGGCCGTAGGCGTGGCTCACGACGCTCCGTATCACGTCCTCGCCGACTCCGCCCTCGCGCAGCAGCTCGGGGGCTTTGATGCAATGCTGATCGGGGTAGCGCTCGAAGTCCACGTCGTGGAGGAGCCCCACGACCCCCCAATAGTCGCGGTCGGCCGAATGGCCCAGGTCGTCCGCGAACCACTTCATCACTCCCTCTACGGTCTCGGCGTGCTGGAGGTGGAACTGCTCGCTGTTGTGCTTCGTCAGGATCTCCCAGGCTTTATCCCGGCTGATTGTCTGCATGATTCTCCTGGTTCGGGCGCGGGGCGCCGGGGTCTGGCGCCAAGCCCGCCGCGGGAAGCCCGCCTACGCTTGGAGCGCGGAACACTTAAGGAGGTGCCATTTTAACCAAAAGCGCTCGCGTCCGCAACAGGACGTCGCACGCATGGCGTTCGGTGGCCCCCCGGAACGATAAAGCCCTCCGGCGCCTCCCAAGCGCCAGAAGGGACACTGGCGCCGGGCGCGGAAGGCGGTCGGGTCGCGAGGTCAGCGCAAACCCAGTTTCACCGGCTCGGCGATTTCATGCAGTAGCGCCTGAGAGCCGCTGGAAGGGAAACGCGCTACGTTCTGATCCTTTGGCTGCCGAGGAGCCGATGGCCAAGTGCCCAGTAGCAAAAGTCCATGTGAAAATCCCATGTGAAACCTCTTCAAAATCTAGAGGATTAGTGTCGATTCGCTGAAGTTCGCGTTAGAACACTCTTAGCCAACGCTATCTACCCCTCACGACAAGCAGTTTAGATGCAGTTAAAGTATCCGTTCACGGGCTCAAGGGGGAGCGGTCCTGGATCCCGTGTCAGGCCGGAGTCGGGCTTATGGCAAGAGAGGGAGCGGGATTCGGGAGAACAAGGCAATGCGGGCCTGGGTTATGAGGGAGGTTGCACGAGACCAATGGGGGAGTTGGTCTTACACACCGTGAACGGATACCAGTTAAATCTATATAATTACAGATAATTATATTCATATGTAGGCAGTTTTAGGGCGGCAATAAATGTGTCTGTTCAGTATCCGTTCACGGGCCCAAGGGAGGGGGAGTCCTGTGTCAGGCTGGAGCCGGGCCTGGGTTTTGGCGGAGGCAACCCCTGGAGCCGGGCCTCGGTTTTGGTGTGGGAAGCCCCTGAAGCCGGGCCTCGGTTTTGGTGTGGGAAGCCCCTGAAGCCGGGCCTCGGCTTTGGTGGAGGCAGCCCCTGGAGCCGGGCCTCGGTTTTGGTGTGGGAAGCTCCTGAAGCCGGGCCTCGGCTTTGGTGGAGGCAGCCCCTGGAGCCTGGCCTGGGTTTCGGTGGAGGCAGCCCCTGGAGCCGGGCCTGGGTTTCGGGGGAGGCAGCCCCTGGAGCCGGGCCTGGGTTTCGGTGGAGGCAGCCCCTGGAGCCGAGCCTGGGTTTCGGTGGAGGCCGCCCCTGGAGCCGAGCCTGGGTTTCGGTGGAGGTAGCCCCTGGGGCCGGGCCTGGGTTTCGGTGGAGGTAGCCCCTGGGGCCGGGCCTGGGTTTTCGCTGTCCAGTGGCGGCGAGACCGGTCCCAGCCCGCTCAGCCTCCGGGCGGCAAGCCGCAGAGCTTCGCCTTCCCCTCAGTCGCCGCGAGAAGCGCCGGGCAGCCAGCGGAAAAGGGGTCCTGGCGGCACTCAAACGATTCCGGCGAACAGGCGAGTCCCTCCGAAAGAGCGCTCGTCTACCCCAAGCCGTCCCCGGGGGAGGGCTGGGGAGGTTCGCATGTACCGTCCTCAATTATTAAGGACGCCTCGCGCCCGTTCCTCTCGAAGATGCAACCGACGATGTTCCTCTCCTCCTTGCCGACGGCAAGCGATACCAGGACGGGCGTTTCCGACGCCTGTCCGTAACCCCTCCGGTGAATCTGGTCCATTCCGGCCCTTGCCGCCGCGGCCGC
>JAIRZX010000212.1 GCA_031267005.1 Deltaproteobacteria bacterium | reverse complement strand
CTCTTCGGGCCCTTCCGTCTGAAGGGGATAGCAAAGCATGGCGGCCTTTTGGAAAAAATACGCCTCAGTCTTCGTTTTCCTGGCGGCCTGGGAGTTATTGAGCCGGACCGGGCTGATTAACCCGGTGTTTTTCCCGCCCTTTTCGGTCGTGATGGAGACCGTCTGGCGGATGACCGTCCAGGGGGTTATGCCCCTCCACGTGAAGGCGAGCCTCATGAGGGCGCTTCCGGGCTTCGTCCTGGCCGCCCTCGCGGGGGTCCCCCTGGGTTTCGCGCTGGGAGCATGGCACGCGAGGTTCAGGAGGAGCCTGGACATCCCTTTCGAGGTGCTTTCCCAGGTAAACCCGTTTCTCATGTTCCACGTCCTCATCCTCTTCATGGGCATCGACGAGGCGCCCAAGGTGGCCATCGTGTTCTGGACCTGCCTGTGGCCGATACTGTTCAGCACGATGAACGGCGCGTTATCCGTGAACCCCGCGCTCCTCAAGGCAGGAAGGGCCTTCGGGCTGGGGAGGGCCGGCCTTTTCCTGAAAGTCGCGGCGCCGGCCTCGGCCCCGCTGGTTGTTTCCGGGCTGCGGCTGGCATTGGGCTACAGCATGTTCATGCTCGTGGCCGCCGAGATGATGGGCGCCTCCCGCGGCCTGGGGTGGCTGGCTTTGGACAGCCAGCACACCTTCCAGCTGAACCGAATGTACGCTTCGGTAGTGGTCATAGCTTTCCTGGGCCTCGCGCTGGACGGGGCTTTCCGGCTTGCCGGAAGGAGGTTTCTGATGCTTCCCCAAGAGGGATTCCTGAACTCGGCCGACTGATGCGGAAGGAGAAGGATTTTCCTGCGGCCCTGAACGGCCCGGGCTCCCGCGCCTCCACGTGAAGCCCGTCCGCCCTCCATGGAGAGGGTGGGCGCGGCCTCCGGGAAAGCTCGGGTTGCGGCGACGCTCGGGCCGCGGCGACGCTCGGGAGGGCTCGGCGGGATAACGGGAGGGGCGACGCCTGGGCAGTCGGTTGAGGATTTTCAGGAAGGCATGGCCTTTGACGGCGCTGCCTTTCAAACGATCGCGGGAGCTGTTCGGCCTCCGGCGGGGGCGCCAGGGAACCGCAAGGCCGCGCCGGGGATTCCCGGACTCCCCCCTTTTCTGTCTGCGGGGTGGGGGAGGACGGACGTCCCCGGCGCCTTTTTCCAAGGCCTTTCAAGCGGGCGGGAAAAGTCGAGCGCGAAAGCGTCAGGGATTTGTCGGAAAAATGTTGCGAAGCCTGAGAAACGACAAACCAATCGGGCGTTTGCAAGAAGAAACGAGAGGCGCCATGAACCCCCTCCTCCCCGTACTGTTCCGCGAGAGTCGCCGTTGCTCCGATCCGGCGGGAGGGCGCCCGTATTCGGTTGCCGCGCGAGTTGGCCCATCGAGCCCTCCAAGGCGTCCGCCAGCCTCAAAGCGCGGCGCCGGAGCGGCTCTCGCGTCAGCGGCCTTGTTCGCGTCGCTCTGGGCGGCTTGCTTGTGGGTTCCGGGGGACGCGGCGGCGGATCAGGCGGTCGCGCTCGGCTGGGAAAGCCCCGGAGGAGGCGTGTCCCTGGCGGTCGCCATCAGGAACGGCTACTTCCGGGAGGAAGGCGTAGACGCTACCGCCGTCAAGATCGGGCTGGAAGATTTCGCGGAGGCCATAGCGTCGGGGAAGATAGTTGGGGGCGAGCTAGACGGCCTGGTGCTCGGGCTGTATCGGGACGGAGCGAGGCTGGGACCATCCGCAGGGCTCTACAGCGGCTTTTTGGAGATTTTGGGGAGCTGGAACCCGACCCGCGAGTTCCGCGTCGCGGCGGAAAGCCTGGGCGGCGGCCCGGCCGTAGCTGCCGCCCGCCGCTTCAGGGAGATGGGTGTCGACCCGGACACGGGCGTCGAGTGGGTCGAAGCGCCTTCGGGCACGCTCATGGAGAGCATTAAAGACGGCAAGGCCGACGCAGTAGTCCGGTGGGAGCTGGAGCGGGCCGGATCGAAAGCCGCCTCCGACCAGGCGGGCGAAGCCAAACAAGTTGCTCCGGAGGCGCAAGGGCGGGGAGGTGCGGCAGGGAACGCGATCGGAGGCAGAGGCGGAGGAGGCGGAGGCTCAGGCGGTTCCAGAGGTCACGGGGGACGGGCTTCCGCCGAATCCCCGGCGGGACGCGAGGGCGGCGGCGGCTCCAAGGAGCAAGAGGAGCCGGAGGACTGCGAAGCTTGCGGCGTCGGCGAGGGAAGTGGCGGGGAGGCCTCCGGCGGCCCCGGGGGCGGGCGGCCGGAAAGACCCTGGAAAGTAATCTACAGCGCCTCGGAGTCCCTTCCGCCGCCGTCCGGGGACGGGAAGGCCCCTCAGAACCGCCATGCCCGCCATACGGCGTCGCATCATTTCTTCGCCTCCTTCGTGGTACTGGGGAGGGAGCTGTACGAGCGCGACCCCGCCCTTGCGGCGGCGGTAACGCGCGCCTGGGTTAGGGGGGCCTCCTGGACGGGCGAGAACCTGGGGGAGGCGGCAAGGATAGGCGTGGAGTACGGGGTCTGGGAGGGAGGCTCCGACGGCTTGGAGAGGGAGCTTGCGAGGTACATGTGGATGCCCGGCGTGGCGCACGCGAAGGAGCATCTAAAAGCCTACGTCCGAGAGTGGATAAAGAGGGGCCTCCTTCCTTTCGGCACCGACGGGGGGAGCTTTTTCGAGGGGCTGTTCGTGCAGGCTCTCCCGGATCTCAACTGAGCACCAGTCTGCCGGGCCCGGTCCTAATGGGCAGAACGCCCTGAGGAGAGAGGGGCAAACGCAAACGCTCGGGAGATTGACAGGCGTTGTTCATCTCTTCGGCATCCATTCACCTAGTCTGGGGAGGGATGAAACCGGCTGGATTTCGGCCCGGACTCCAACGCTCCCATTCTTGGCGCGAGGCGGCTTTCGGACTGCCTCGGCGTCCAAGGGGGGCGCCCCGCCGAAGGCGGGGCGTCCGCTCTGAATCGCGGGCGGCAGAAGATCCCCCGGCGGGCCCAACCTGGAAGGGGCCTTCAAGGAAGCTGGATCGGTCGGGGAGTGACGCCTTCACGAAAAGGCGGGAACGGGGGGATTGCAGGGCCCGGTGCCGCTGTTTCCCTTGCCCCGAGGGGCGGGCGGGCGATCCGGGGAGGGTGTGGCCCAAGGGTGTGGCACGGGAAGGGTTAAGCCGACATGCCGGCCAGGCTCTGGCCCTTCATACCGGGCAGGGCCTGGCGGGCCCGTGGGCTCCCCCGGACTGCGTTAGCGGGGTCCTTCTCCATCATGACGCCGTAGGGCCACCACTTCATCGCCGGGGAGAACCAGCGGCCGGGCATCCATCGGGTCTTTATGGCTTTGGCGTCCCGTAGAGGTATACCGTGCGCCGCTTGCCCGGGGGGCCTTCGCGGCCCAGGCGGGGGAGCGGCCCCCAGGGTGGGATGGCCGTGCCCACGCTCCGCCTGGAGGCGGTAAAGGTTTAGGCGCGGGGACGACTTAGGAAATAGGCGCGTCTGACAGGGGTTTTCCTGGCTGTCCCCGCGCCGTCGGAGGGTGGCTTGGGGCGGCGTCCCCGCAGGGCCGGGCCGGGCCGTGTCGTCGCCGCCGGTCCGACGGCGGCGGGAGCCTTCGGTACGGAAGAAGAGTCGGGTAAGGAAATCGCTATGGGACGGAGGGGACTTTCCAGTGGAAACGCGCCCTTGATCCAGGTTAAGTTCCTTGGGGGTCCAGAGAAATTGCTTGCTTTGAGCGATTAGTGCCCGACCCCTCGCAACAGTCCGGATTCGGAGGCGGGGGATTATTCACCTCCCTCCACATCCAACTTGCGTCACTTCCCTTCCCTTCCATTCCATTCCCCTTCCCTTCCCTTCCCTTCCCTTCCCTTCCCTTCCATTCCATTCCATTCCCCTTCCCTTCACCTTCCCTTCACCTTCACATTCCCTTCCATTCCCTTCCATTCCATTCCATTCCCCTTCCCTTCACCTTCACCTTCCATTCCCCTTCCCTTCACCTTCCCTTCCTCCTTGTACTCTGTTGCCAATTTGACCGCGCATGCTGTTGTGACTTTCCTCATGAAGGCGCCGCCCTCCAGGCGTTCGGTGCTCAACCCCAGCCAGCCGCCATGTTTTCTTTACGCGGTTAGCCGCTGACGTTACCGGGAACGTTCGCGGGAACGTGCGCGGACGTCTGTATGCAAGCCGTCCAGGTTGCCTGGGAGCGACGGAGAGTCTTTAGTCCGGCCGTAGTTTCTGCATGCGGGCGGGAGAAGGAAAAATTTGGCTCTAGGAGTTTTCCCTACTGAAAATTGAAGGGAATATGGAAAAGTAGTTGCGGTTTTGTAAATTTATTGCATATTGATATATCTGGCTCTGGCCTTTAATTATTTGCCTGAAGAGGCAGAGCGGCGCCTGGCAAAGCGCGGAATATATCCGTATCTGGGAAGACGGCTCGCCTCAGAGCGGGCGTAAAAACTGAAGTTGTTTATAAATAGAAAGAAATCGACAGATATTCAGCAAACGATGATATTTTTGTTCGATAATTATGTATATTGATCAGCAAAATTAACTACGCATCAATTTTTCGAGTACCTTCTCGAGTGCCTTCTCGTGAGAAAATTAATTAGAGGACTGTAGTCATGTAATGCTGAAATCATTATGGTGCAAAGTGTTCCGCAATGCCTGACAGGCAGTCATGAACTGATTTAATAAAGTCGTGAACGAACCATGAGGAAAAAAATTTAAGAATTTATAATTTCTTTACACGCAAATAACAACAAAATCTAAATTGGGTGGTAAAAGCAAAACACGAAGCAGGAATATCCTACGGCGGCCAGACCGGTAAATATTCTGGACTAAGTCGCCGGTGACTGTTCAAGGGGGTTCCTTTTCCGGGACGCCGCATAAGGCGGGCGGCGGTCCGGGCGGCCTACAGCCTCTCGCGCGTTTCGGCGGGGGCTGGAGTTTATGGGCGGGGCGATTGTCGCCTCTTGAGGATTCGGCAACGACCGAATGGCTGCGGACTGCCCCCCCGGAAGAGGCGTCAGAGCCGAAGATTCTTTCCGACAGCGGGCTGATCCCTCCCTTGGCAAAGGCGGGATGAGAGGAAACTGGATCCTCATCGTGAATATCACGAGTTCCCGGGTCGAAAAGGATTGGGGCTGTCCGTCTCAGGCGTTTAGAATCATCACGGACAAAGTATCTTAAAAATTGTCCGAACAGTTTCCGAAGAGAGTTTCTGAGAGTTCTCGTAAAAGAGCCCTGAAGGCGACTGGCGAGGGCGGCCAGTCTTTTCCAGGGCAAACCGAACTAAAGGCTATACTGAATCGGCGTTCGCGACGGTATGCCATTGGTGCCGCCTCTTCAATATCCGTTCATAGCGGCATGCCTGTCGGGCATAAGATACCGGCGGCGTTTCTGCGTCATGATTCAAGCCTTGTGCCTTAAATCGCGCAGCGAGTCTATTTTGATCGAATTCGGATGCCAACGGCCTGCCTTGCGGCTCGCGATCAGTCTGGCGGCCCGTGATTCGTCTGACGCCAAGAGTCCCGCCAGGGAGCCAGCACCCCGTCTGAGCTAAGCGTTTGAGCCAGCGCCCCGTCTGAGTTAAGCTTTTGAGCCAGCGCCCCGTCTGAGTTAAGCGTAGGTTCACAACCCCTCCTCCAGTCCGGCCAGTTTCCTTTTCGCCTGTGGTTCTGCACCCGTCTTTAGAATAATCCAGATAACAAAAATTTTAAATCCATTAAAATTTCTTAAATATTTTACAATTTCTAGGAAGTGTCAATTAGGTTCAGCTTTGAAAAAATCTATAATTTTTAAACCAGAACATATAACTGTTGGACAATTTCTTTACCGTTGCCGAAAATTCGGTCGTGCTAGCCAGGTTAACCTCTGGTTTATGGCGGAATGACGGAATGACAGGCTCTTTCCCCGTGCGGTGGGCTCTTTATGCCCGATGAGGTTTCCCCACGACGCTCTTTGCCAGGCATTCGTTTTTTACAATCCCGTCGCTCGCGAATGTCCTGCCCCGAAACAAGCGGATCGCCGTCCCCCGTCCGGGCATTAACGGAAACTCCGATTTAGCTTGCTTGAATTGCTGGCGCTTGAGCCGCGTCATGATTTCAACGGCGGCCCCGCTGTTCGGTCGTTTCGAAACGCGCTCATTAATGTCTGCCTCATCGGAATTTATTTCGACAACTTTCAGTTCTGGCCCGAAAGAAGCTATCGCTTTGTATTCGCGGCAGTCGAATCTGGGCATCCTCAGCCCGTGGTTGCGCCCGAGAGCTAGCGAACTCCCTGAATTGGAGCGTGGTTCTCGCGACCGATAATTTACGCCTCGCGAGCGCCGGTCCGCCTAACCGTAGCGCTCCAGGACTTTGTGAACGAATTGCAAAGGAGGTGCAGATGAAAATTTTTAAGACCGCGTAAAAAGAGTTAGGGCCGCCTAAGTACCCTCGATGCCTTAAGAGGGGACTTAACGCGCGCCAGCCTGCTGCATCATAGCCGCCCGGCGGCCAAGGGGGCGAGGGTACGCCCCCCGGCGTGGGATACGCCCCGACCTGTAATTTCCCCCGCCAGCCGCTAAAGGCCGCGCCGGACAATCGAAAGAGTTCTTCAGGACGATCGGGCAATTTTCAATTCAGCATAACCAAACGGAAAAACCTAGAGAAACAAGATAAATCAGAAACAAGAGTCACGAGAGAAACAACAAGGAGAAAGAGGGACTCATGACGAAAGCAAGGACCGTTATTTTGGCTTTAGCCGCCGCTCTGTTGATTTTGGCTTCCGGAGCGCCTGAAGCCTCCGCCGAATCCCCCGTAACTTTTTCCGGCTACCTGCGGATCAGGACCTACGCCCTGGGCGGGCTGTTCTCCACCAACCCCGCCCTCGAGAAGGTGGGCGACCGCTACGCCATAACAAGGCTCAGGCTGAACGTCTCGTTCAAGCCGACCGACAACATCGAGATCAAGTGGAGGTTCCACGGCCCCAACGGCGCCAGGTGGGGCACCACCAACGCCGCCAGCGACTTCTCGCTCTACTCGCTGTATTTCTTCGGGATTATCAAGACCGACTGGGGCAACATAAGCGTCGGCCGCGTCAGTTCCGACATAGACTCGGCGGGGCTGAAGACCCTGGGTTACACTCCCTCCTGGGGATTCAGCTCCCAGGGCTGGATCTTCGACCGGGACTCCGAAAACGACGGCATCATGTACTTCAACGAGTGGGAAAACGGTTTCGGCTTGAAAGCCTTCTACGTGAAGAGGGCCTCCAGGACGCCTAACTTCAACGTGTCCCCGAACACGAGGATCTTCGAGGACGCCGACTACGACCGTTACTCCGTGGAGCCTTTCTACAAGTGGGAGAACGGCGGGGCGTCGCTCGCCCTGCAATACGACAGGAACAACTACGACTACACCTACGGAAGGAACATATCCGCCACCACTGCGGCACCTGCATACGACGTGAAGAAGAACTACGTCGTGACCATAAACCCCGCGCTCATCCAGACCTGGGCGTTAGGCGGGGAAAAGACTTTAACGGTGCATGCGGAGGCCAAATACGCCTTCGGCAAGCGCCAGCCCGGCCCGGTCAACGGGGTGGAGCAGAGGGAGATCACCCAGGACGGATTCGGGGCCTACCTGGACTTCACTCTCGGCTACCCGCAGGGGGACGCTTCTTTGGCCGCCTGGTACTTCCGCGGCAACGACACTGGAGTCGGCCACGAGTCTAACCGTCCGGACTACAAGGACCACGGCCTGGTAAACGGCGGGGAAGGATTCTATCCCTTCATACTGTTTAACTACGCGCAAAGCATGGCCTCGAGCACCTCGGCGGCAAGCCTCGAGGGCTACCAGCTCCCCGGCCACTGGGCCTTGGCCATACTCGGCAACCACAAGATTAACGAATTCGTGACATTGAACTACGCCTTGGGAACTTTCCGAAGGACCAACGATTTCTACATGGAGGCCGACAGGAAGGCCTCCCGGAATATGGGTACCGAGGCTGATTTGGGGCTTACGGTCAAGATTCTTGACAACCTGCAGTGGCAGACCAAGTTCGCCCTTTACGGTACCGGGCACTTCTACGCCGACTACTACGACCGCAAGGATTACACAGGTAACATCTGGGCCTGGACCAACGAGTTCTTGTTTTCGTTCTAACCGGACGGTTTAAGGAAAGCGCCAGCGCCTTCGTTTCGGGCCGCGGAAGGGGGATCGATTCCCCCCCCGCGGCCTTTTCGCGTCCGGCGGCTCACGCCTGAACCGCTTCGGAGCCGAGTCGGCTTCCCGCTTCCCATCATGTCCCCTGCAGGCCGTTCAGCCAGGCGGGCTCCCTTTCGGCCGGTCAGCCTACGGCGGGCTCCCCGCAGTGCGTTCCGATTTGTCCCGGCTCGCCTGCTTCCGCACTCCCTCCGTCACGAATCCCGCCGGGCGTTCCGCCTTCGGCGGCTCCCCTTTCGGCGGTTTCTTCTAGAATCCGGCCCGAAACGTCCCCGTAGCCGCCGGGAAGGGGGCCAGCCGCCCTCTTCGGCTAGACCCCGTAGGTTTCCAGGTAGGCCTCCAGGGCCGCGATTGACTCGTGGGAGAGCGGCGCCATGACCCCGTTCTGGAGGACGGGGGCCTTCAGGGCGCTAAGGTGCCGGACCACCTCCCTGATGCTCGTGACGGTCTGCACTTCCTGGTTGGTCCTGACCATGAAGTTCCTGATGGCGTCCTGGCCCTTCTCGCCCAGGATCGGGTGGCCGTCCCTGTCGTAGACGGCGGTCGTCTGCTCCCGGTCCAGGAAGAGGACGACGCCCGCGAGGACGTAGCTGCGGCCCTGGGCGGACGCCTCGCTGGTGAGCTTGGCCAGGATGTCGAACTTGGTGTCCATGGTGGTGGCCACGTCGTCTATGACCAGCACCCTGGCCCCGTCCGCGAGAGCGCCGGTCACGAAGCCCGTGGCGGTGCTGGAGGCTTCCCCGTGGGACTTGGCCTCCTTGCGGTCGTAGTCGAAGCCCCTGTCGAGCCGGTGGTTCCCCCACAAAGCCGAGCAGGTGGCGACGGCCAGGGCGCTGCCCTTGTAGCTAGGGCCCACCAGGACGTCGAAGTCGTCGGTTTTTTTGGTCGTCACCAGGAAGTCGGCCATGATCCTGCCGAGTTCGGAAACGAGGCGCCCCGTGCGGAAGAGCCCGAAATTGACGAAGTAGGGCGAGGGCCTCCCGTCTTTCAAGGTCAACCCGTCCGCGAAAAACAGCGCCCTGGATTCTGCGAGGAGCAGGGCCAGCTCCTCCTTTATTTTTTCCACGATCTTAGTCCGGGCCGGGCCTGCGGGGAGGGCCGTAATGGCCCGCGCCGCAGGTCCGGCTGCAAAGGGCCTGAACCGCAAGGCGTTTCGGAAACGTCCATGAAGTTTGAGGCGGCTGGGTAAAGCGCCCGGCGAAAGGTTTCCGGGCCCGCAAAGCCCGGCAAGCCCTTGCCGGGGGGGGGCCGTGCCGGGGGGGAGGCCTCCGGAGGCGGGCGCCGGGCCCGCGGGGGGGCTTGAAGCCTCCGGCCCCCGGGGCCAGGCAGCCACAAGGGCCCCGGCGGCAAAAGGCCCGGGGGCCGCAGGCCCCCGGGCCGGAGTCAAGCCTTTACGCTCGCCATGGCGGGCGCCCGTCTCTTTCGGAGCCCACCTGGGCGCCGTCCCCTTTTCCTACAGGCCCTTGTCGAGCCACTTCATCATGCCGCGGAGCCTGCGGCCGATCTCGTTTATCGGGTGCTCGGCCTCGAGCTGGCGGCGGATGGCGAAGGAGGGGCGGCCGGCCTGGTTTTCGAGGATCCACTCGCGGGCGAATTCGCCTTCCTGGACCTCGCGGAGGATTTCGGCCATCTCGGCGCGGGTCTCCTCGGTGATGATCCTGCGCCCCCTGGTGTAGTCGCCGTACTCGGCGGTGTCGGAGACCGAGTAGCGCATGTAGTCCAGCCCCCCCTGGTACATGAGATCGACTATGAGCTTCATCTCGTGGAGGCATTCGAAGTAGGCTATCTCGGGCTGGTAGCCGGCCTCGACCAAGGTCTCCCAGCCGGCCTTTATGAGTTCGCTCACGCCGCCGCAGAGCACCGCCTGCTCGCCGAAAAGGTCCGTCTCGGTCTCCTCCTTGAAGGTGGTCTCGATCAGCCCCGCCCGTGTGGCGCCGATGCCGGTCGCGTGCGCCTTGGCCCAGGCCAGGGCGTTCCCGTCCGCGTCCTGCTGGACGGCCACGAGCGCCGGGACGCCCGCGCCCTTAACGTACTCGGAGCGGACCAGGTGGCCGGGGCCCTTGGGGGCGACCATGGCCACGGATATCTCCTTGGGGGCCTGGATCTGGCGGAAATGCACCGAGAAGCCGTGGCTGAAGAGGAGCATCTTGCCGGGCTTGAGGTTGGGGAGGATGTCGTTGCGGTAGACGACCGGCTGGACGTGGTCGGGGAGCAGTATCTGGATGAGGTCGGCCTTTTCCGAGGCCTCGGCGGCGGAATACGGGGTGAAGCCGTGCTCCTTGGCCAGATCGTAGTTGGGGTTGCCGGGCTGTTCGGAGATTATGACGTTCAGCCCGGAGTCCCGGAGGTTCTGGGCCTGCGCGTGGCCCTGGCTCCCGTAGCCCAGGACCGCGATGGTCTTCCCGGCGAGGGGGGCGGTGGGGGCGTCTTTCTCGTAGTAGATCTGCATGGGTCGCTCCTTATGAAGGGGATGGTCTGGCCGTTGTCCGGCCTGGCTTCCCGGCGGGGGGCAAGGCTGGGCTATCGGGTGCCGGGGCCTGGGGGGCGCTTGCGCCCCGGCCGCGGAGGATTGGCGGCAAGGGGGTATTTTCGATCTTTTCGCATGAAAATGAAAGCGAAATTCGGGATGCCGTGCTTGCGGGAAGGATCCCGGCGGTTGGGGAGGGGGGGAGTTGAGGGACGGGCCCGGCAACGGGGGAGGGGAAACGGCGCGCTGGATTGGCGGAGGGACGAATCCGGGCGGCTGGGACGGGCTTCGCGCGGCGGGAGCGGCCGCGCGAAGCCCGCGTGTCGGGCTCAAGTCAGCCGCGGAGGGCTTTGACTCAGCCGCAGCGGGCATCGCGCCGCATGAGGGGCCTTCTGCCGCGAGGCTGGAATTCGCGCGAAGCGGCCGGCCGCAGGGTCGCGGGGGGGCCGCCGGGGCCGCTTGGCCTCCGCCCTGGCTTCGGCGCCGTACGGACGCGGAAAGGCGGAGGCGGAAGGCCGCGGGGGCCGGGCGTTTCAGGCGCCCTTCGCCGCCTGCCTCTGCTGGAAGCTCCGGGTCATGGCGGTAAGGCCAGTCGAGACCTGCTCCTCGATGCCGAAGCCCGCCAGGAGAGCCAGGGCGGCGGCTATCTTGTCGCTGCCGCCGGTGATCTCCAAGGTGAAGCTCTTGAGCGACACGTCTATGACCTTGGCCCGGAAGATCTTGCACAGGCGCATGATCTCCGCCCGGGCGTCCTGGTCCTCGGCCTTCACGCGGACCATGATGAGCTGGCGCTCCACGTAGTCCATCTCGGAGAGGTCGGTGACCTTGATGACGTTTACGAGCTTCCGGAGCTGCTTTATGATTTGGGCGATGATCCTGGGGCTGCCGGTGATGATGAGGGTGATGAGGGACACCCCGGGCTCCATGGTCTCGGCGACGGAGAGGCTGTCGATATTGAAGCCCCTCCCGGAGATGAGGGTGGTCACCCGGGCCAGGACCCCGGGCCTGTTGTCCACCTGGATGGCCAGGGTGTGGCGGCGGGGCGGGTCGGCCTGGGCCTCGGCCGCGCCGTTTCTTCCGTTCTGTGTCATGGCAGCTCCGGGTCGGCGGACGCCCTGAGGCGTCCGGAAGGCTCAAGTGCGGAATCCGGCGGAAGTCCTTCGCGGGCCCGGGCGGGGCTTGGAAGGCTCCGGGGAGGCTGGGCGGGCCAGCGGAAGTTTTTGCGGGCCGGCGGTATCCCGAAAGGCGGAGGGATTCCGGGCCGCCGAGGGGATCCGGCCTTGCCGCCGGCCGGGGGCGCGGCGGGGCCGACCCTGGCCGCGGACCCGGCGGGCCCTGAAGCCCTCGGCGGTCCTTATGGGCTCTCCGGGAGCCGGCGGGTCCTTCGGGATGCCCGGAGGCGGCCGCGCAAGGCCGAACAAGCGTCTGCGGGCAATAAAGGGCTTTTGGCCCTTGCGTAACGTAACTCGCGGACCTTGCGGGCCTCGCGGACCTTAAGGGCCTCGCGCGGCTGACGGGTCCTTGCTGGACTTACGGGCCTCGCGCGGCTGACGGGTCCTTGCTGGACTTACGGGTTTACGGGGTTTTGCTGATCTCGGGGCGCTCGGGGGGCGCTTGCGGTTCAGAAGGATCTCGGGCCCTTGCTTCGGGACGTGGCCCCGCCGCTCATCCGCCGCCGGTACCGTTACCGGGCGCCCCGCCGTCCCAGTCCGGCCCTCCCGGGCCGCCGCCCGGAGCCGGCTCCCCGTCCGCGCCCGCAGCCGCCGCGTCTTCGGGCGGGGGGCCCAGGAGCATCTCGTCTATGGCCTTGCCGGCCGGCACCATGGGGAAGACCAGTTCGGAAGGGGATACCTTGAACTCCATGAGGGCCGGGCCCGGATGGGCCAGGGCTTCCTCGATGATGCGCTCGGCGTCGTCCGGGGCGGAGGCGGAGAAGCCGCGGATGCCGAAGGCCTCGGCCAAAAGGACGAAATCGGGGCTTTCGGAGAGGATGGTGGCCGCGTGGCGCTTCCCGTAGAAGAGATCCTGCCATTGCCGGACCATGCCCAGGGAGCCGTTGTTCAGAACCGCCACTTTGACGGGGAGCGACTCCTGGAAGACGGTGGCGAGTTCCTGGACGTTCATGAGGAGCGACCCGTCCCCGGCTACGTCCACGACCGTGGCCGACGGCCGGGCCAGCTGGGCGCCTATGGCCGCCGGGAGCCCGAATCCCATGACCCCCAGCCCACCGGAGGATATGAACTGCCTGGGCTGCTCGCAGGGGTAGAACTGGGCCGCCCACATCTGGTGCTGGCCCACTTCGGTGCAGATTACGGCCTTGCCTGAGGTCTTTCGGTACAGGGCCTCTATCACGAACTGGGGTAGCAGGGGGCCGCCGGGGAGCTGGGCGTAAGCGAGCGGGGCCTCCCGGTTCCAGGCTTCAATCCTTTGGATCCATGATTCCCTGGCGGCGCGGTCGAAGGGCGGGGCCTCGCCTATTTCGGCGGAGAGCGCCATCAGCGCCTGGCGGGCGTCCGCCACGAGGGGGACGTCCACGTCCAGTATCTTATGGATGGAAGTGGTGTCCACGTCTATGTGGACGATGGTGGCGCGCCTCGCGAACCCGGGGAGGGCCCCGGTCACCCTGTCGTCGAAGCGGGCGCCCGCCGCCATGATGAGATCGGCGTTCTGGAGGGCCATGTTGGCGCGGTAGAGCCCGTGCATGCCGGGCATGCCGAGGCACAGCCTGTGCGAGCCCGGGAAGCCGCCCAGGCCCATGAGCGTGGTCGTGACCGGGATCTCCAAAGTCTCGGCCAGGCGCAGGAGCTCCTCCGAGGCCCCGGAGCTCGTGACCCCTCCCCCCGCCAATATTACGGGCCGCGCGGAGGACAGGAGGAGCTTAGCCGCCTTCATCACCTGGCGGGGGTGGGGGGTCAGGTGCGGCTTGTAGGCCCTCAAGGACACCTTCTTCGGGTAGCTGAACTCCGCCTCGCCGCCTATCACGTCCTTGGGCAGATCAACCAGGATCGAGCCGGGGCGGCCGGAGGTGGCCACGTAGAAGGCTTCCTTCACGGTCTGGGCCAGCTCCTCGGTCGAGAGCACAAGGTAGTTGTGCTTGGTGGCCGGGCGGGTCATGCCGACTATGTCCACCTCCTGGAAGGCGTCGTTCCCGATGAGCATCCTCGCGACCTGCCCGGAGAACACCAGCACCGGCACGGAGTCCATGTTGGCGCCGGCCAGCCCCGTAATGGTGTTGGTCGCACCAGGCCCCGAGGTGACCAGCACCACCCCGGCGCGGCCCGTAGAGCGGGCGTAGCCGTCGGCGGCATGCACCGCCGCCTGCTCGTGCCTACACAGCACGAACCTTATGGGGCTCGCTTCCAGGTGGTGGTGGATCTCCACCGTGGCCGCTCCGGGGTAGCCGAACACTACCTCCACTCCCTCTTTTTTCCAGCACTCGATGAGGATCTGGGCTCCGCTCAGCTTGGTCATAAGCCTCCGGTTTCGTTGCGGCCTGGCTGAAGGCCCTCCCCATGGGACAAAACAGCCCCCCGCAAGGAAGGCCGTGGCGTTCCGGGGGGGCTGGAAGATTCGGGTTTTCGGGGAAGGCGCGGCCCGGCCTGCGGGCGGCGGGACTTGGGGCGTTTACGGGCGGCCCGGGGAGTCTCCGGGGCCCTGGGGAAGGCGGAGGGCCGCGCCGGGGGGGGGCGGGTCCCCGGCGGTGCGGCGCCCCGGGGAGATTCCGGACGGGAACGCCGTCCGGGCGTAGCGTCCGGGGACGGGGGTAAGCTGGCGCCCGGGCGGGCGGTCAGTTGCGGAAAGGGGCGATGATGAGCTCTATGCGGTCGCGGCCCGCGAGCTTGGACTTCTGGATGGAGCGCTTTTCCTCGTCCTCCTCCTGGGTGAGGTAGGGAAGCGAATTCAGCTCGTCCAGCCTCTTCTCCAGGGAAACGTGGTCGTCCATTAGCCTTTTCAGCTCCGGGTTCTCCGGGAGAAGCTTCCGGATCAGCGTTTCGTCTTGCACTTCCATTGCTTGGGCCCTCCGTCTTCGGCGGCGCGCCCGGGCCCGGGGGAGCAACGGCCGGACGGCGCCGCCCAGGCCGGGGCCTCGGGCGCCTGGGCTGGAACGGTGCCAGTCCCGCCGCGGTCGCCTGTGGGGCTTGTCGCGGGCAACGGCCGTCTTGGGGATTTGGGGATTTTTTGCTTTCGTTTCGGGGACGGCGGATAAGGCCGCAGGGCGCCGCAGACGGCCGCCCGCCGGCGGCCTCGGGAGGGTCCGGGGCCTCCGGTTGTAATTAATATAGGCTAACGCGCTTTTCGTGTCAACGCGAAAACGGGCCCGGGACGGCCTAACAGGCCGCGCCGGGCGCCAGCCGCCGCCGAGGCCCGCGTGGCTCTTCCGGGTTGCCGGCCGCAGTTTGATGCCAGCGGAAAAACCCGTAAAGAATGCTTCACGCCTAGTTGGCGAAAGGCGCTTTAGCCGGTAGCCCGCGTCAGCTCGGCGTCCGTCCGGAAGGAACCTCGCCCCTCCGGCCGGGAGCTTTCGCCTAGCTCCAGAGCCCCCCTTGCGGCCGACCGTCGCTTTCGCTCGGGCAAGACCCGGTGGGTTCTGGCAGGCTGCTTCCCGGGAAGCCGTGAGGCCCGTCCCGGGGCAGCCCCAGAATCACCCCGCGACGGACCCTGAGGCTTCCGAGAGGGTTGCTGGAGGGCCCTCCCGTCCGTTATTCTTTTTCCTTTCGCCGTTCCCGGCACGTGGCCGGGGCCCACGCCGCGTGTCCTCCGCCTGGGCGGTTCTGCCCCGCGGCCCTGCGGGCCTGGTTTTACCGACGCCGCCTTCGGCGGGGGAACCGACGGGCCGTGCGGCCTGGGCGCCGTCCGGGGCGGGTTCCTCAGGGTCCGGCCGTCCGGGTCCCCCCGTCGGGGACGGGCTCCTCCGGCTCGGGCCCGGCCGTCCGGGAGCCGCCGCTAGGCTTGGGAGCCTTCCCCTTTTCTGGACGGGGAGGGGAGCCGGGCCAGACAGCCCTGCTCTTCCTCATTCTTGTTGGCCGGGGGCTCCGGACGCTTTTCATCCCCCTCCCTCCCTCCCTCCCTCCCTCCCTCCGTCCCTCCGTCCTGGCCGCCGGAACTCTCCGGGGCCTCCACGAACTGCTTGACCTCGCAGGCCTTCTTCTTGGCGTCCTCCCGCTTTTTCTTCGCCTTCGCCTTCTCCTTCTGCTCCGCCTCTTGGGCCTTCGTCTCCCTGAACTTCTCGTCCGCTTCTATAACGTACTTCTGCTCAGCGGGCTGACCCGGCCCAAGTTTAAAAAAAGGGGCCTTTTGTGTGAAATCAGCCCCTAGCCCAAGGCATATTCCTCTCCCATATTAAGGGTCCCAACCTCCTGCCGGGGTGGCTGATATTGTGGAGCTGCGCCTATTCTTTTATAATCTTTAATATACCTTTACGATATACAAATGGTTTTATGTGGTTTTTAATAAAAATATATGTCTCATAAGGAATTTCTTATTCTCTAAATTTATCTGAATTTTAACTTACATCCACTTTAAACCCTATTGATTCCGTACCCGTACACGGGGCAGAAGACCACTTCCCCCTCCGGTCTCGGGCTACCTAATCTCCTGCCAAGGATAGGGGCCCCCCAGATCCCGGACCACCTCCCGCCCGCCCCGGGACAGCCTCTACTCCGCCAGGAACGCCATCCCCTGCCGCAGGACAGCGTCCTCCCGCCTCCATAAGGACCGGACGGACCTGGAAAGGCGCGCTCCCGCGCTTGCCCCCGGACGGTTTGGCCGCCCCCGGGAACCCGCGCCGTCCGCGGGGCCCGTCACGGCCCGTTCCTCCCCGCACCCCGCCGCCGCCCCGGAGCCGGTACCCGGTACCCGGCCGGCGGCGCAACTGCGGCAATCCTGCCCTTGGATACTACGCCAGTCCCCGGGCCTTATCCCGAATCCGGTCCGGGATTCCGGGGGCCGGGCGGCGGCCCCGGGATGTAACCGGTCCGGGGGAAAGCGCCCTGCCCGCGTCCGGAGGGCGCTCGCTCCCGGATGCCGACGCGGCCGAAAGCCCGAGAAAGCCCGGGGGAAGAAAGGGACCTTCCCCGGCCCGTTAAGGCTGAACCGCGCCGACGGCCCCGCTTGCCTCCCTTCCCTCCGTCCGCGACGGACGGCCGCCCCCCGAGGCTTAATCGAAGGTTTGGCCCCGCCGGGAACGGCAAAGGAGCGGACCCTCTCTCCCGGCCGGTTCGTAACCGGCGAAGCCGGGCCCGGCCGCTGATCCCGCCAGCCAAGCCGCCGGTAGGGGTACTGGCGTCCGGGGGCGGATCCGGTCCGGGTTGCGGGAACTGGACTGGCTGATCAATGTTCCGGGCCGTCGGCGAGCCCGCTTCCTGCCGCGGCCCGGGCGTTCCCGCCGCGCGGCGACGGGGGAAAGCCGGGAGACCGGCCGACCGGCCGGCCCGGCGTCGGCGGCTTCAGGTTTCTACGAAACGCGCGGCGACCTCGGTCCTGCCGCGGACGGCCACGGCAAGGCAAATTACCTTGTACCCTGCGGCCCTGTAGGGACCGGCGTAGTCCATGTTCCTTATCTGGGCTTCGGCGGCGTCCAAGGCGGCTGACAGCTCGTTATCTTTTGCCGCGGTTTCCGCAAGCCTCCGATCGGTTTCGCCGTCCCAGCCGCCTGAGTACGGGATTTTGCCGACACGGCGGTGTTTCAGCTCGATTACCACGCAAACGTCGTTATGGAGGAACAAGGTGATGTCCGGCCTCCCCTCGCCCCCGGGCACTTCGCTTTGGACTTTAAACCCGGCTGACAGAAGGGAGCCGTGGAGAATCCCGTGGTAAAAATTTTCGGATTCGGGTTTTTCCAAGGAAGCGTCCGGTTGCCCTGTTTGCGTGGCTTTCGGGTGCAGGATGTACGAAATTGAGACTAAAAGGTCATGGAACAGGCTGGCCAGTTCGGCGGAGTTTTTTTGCAGGACGGCGGACGGAAATTTTTCCGTTAAAGCGTTTAAATATTTGTCTTCAATTTTAAAAATATCCTTGAAGATGTCGGCCCTGGCATTGGCGCCGACTTCCCTGTTTGGGGGTTTGAAGGTGTATGCCGTTTCATCTTCAAGATTCGGGCTGGATATTTCCTCGTTGATTGTCAAATACCCGCTGTGGAACATAACTGGCACCATGCCGATTCCTGACAGCTCAGCGTTTCTGACCTGCAGATCAGGATAGGCGTCATGGTCCGGCCGGAGGAACTCAAGCGGATTTTCCCTGACAAGGGCGGAAAGGTGCGACGGCCTTCCCGTCAACGGCCAGTACGAACGGAAATTCATTTCGTCAAAAAAATTGAGGATTGAGTACGGGTTAAACACGCGTTCGTTTCCGAGCCAGCTGTACCCGTCGTACCAGTCGATGATTTTGGCTTTCAGTTCGTCCACGCCGGCGTTCGGCTGAAACTTTCCTTTGGCTTTCATGTCCTCGAGCGTCGCCTCGAACCTATCTCCGAAAAGGGCGATTATCTCGCGGCTAGTGAACCCGCATATTCCCGCGTATTTTTTGTCAATCGAGATGTCTTTGAAGTTGTTGGCTCCGGAGTCGAGGGAGGCCATGGCGAACCTGGTTATGCCCGTGACGAAGACGAAGTGGACGTGTTCAAAGTTCGTCTTTATGGAT
>JAIRZX010000137.1 GCA_031267005.1 Deltaproteobacteria bacterium | reverse complement strand
GGGGCCCTCTTCTTCCTCCACGGGGCCAAGCTCAGCCGGGAAGCCCTTATTGGGGGACTTTCGGCTTTCAGGGTGCATCTGGCGATACTCGCGGCCACTTTCGTTATGTTCCCCCTGCTCGCTTTGGGCATGAAACCTCTGGCCGACCTGGCGCTCGGCCCGGAACTGGCGACGGGCATCCTCTTCCTGGCCGCCCTCCCTTCCACCGTGCAGTCCTCCATAGCCTTCACCTCCATAGCCAGGGGTAGCGTGGCCGTGGCCGTGTGCGCTGCCTCGGCCTCCAGCATAATAGGGGTGCTCGTGACCCCGCTCCTCGTGAGCCTCACAGTCCACGTGCCGGCCGCCGCGGCGGGCATGGACGCCGTAAGGGATCTCTTCTTCCAGCTGGTGCTCCCGTTCGGGGCGGGGCAGGCCCTGAGGCCCGTAGTCAAGGCCTTCCTGGAGCGCCGGGGAGGGCTCATCGGTTTTACCGACCGGCTGTCGGTAGTCTTCATAGTCTACGTGAGCTTCTCGCACGCGACTGCAGAGGGTCTGTGGGCGGGACTCAGCCTGTCGCTCCTGCCGCCCCTGGCCGGCTTCTGCCTGGCCATCCTGGCCGCCGCCCTGGCTCTTACGGCTCTCGCGGGCAGGCTCTTGGGGTTCTCTCCCGAGGAGCGCACGGCCGTGCTATTTTGCGGGTCAAAAAAGAGCTTGATGGCGGGGGTCCCCATGGCGGGAGCTCTGTTCTCCCCGGCCATGGCCGGGGTGGTCATACTGCCCCTGATGTTCTTCCACCAGATCCAGCTCGTCGTCTGCGCCCAGATAGCCAGGATCATCGGGGAGCGCGTCGCGCGGGCAAAGACGGACGCGGACGCGGGGAGCCAGAATCATTAGAAGCGTCCTCGGTGGCCAGAATGTTCGGCGCGAGCTGGAGGGCCAGGGCGGCCTCCAGGATCGGCGCTGCCGTAACGGCATGCGCCGCAGACGCCGGAACGGCGGCGCGTTAAGGCCGCTTCCCCGTTTCCCCGCTTCCCCGCATCGCCGGACTCTTCCTGATGCCCGGGTCGCGGCGGCAGTTCGCCGCATGACTGCTTCCTCACCCCAGCGGCAAGGGCCCCCGCGCCGCGCGTCCCCGAAGCATCCCCTCCAGAGCCGCCCCTTCGAGATTTGCGGTCATCCAGGCCGATCTGCTCGGCACCCCCAAAGCATCTTCAGGCCTTCCCGCCTTAACCACCCACAATCACCCGCCTCCTTCCTTCCCTCCTTCCCACATTCCTTCCCTCCCTGCCCCGCATTTCTTTCTGCATCCTGGCCCTGTTTCCTATCCTGCGCCGCCTGCCCCCCAAACCGCTCCTGCCCTTTTTCGCTCGTGCGGGACTTAGCCGGTTACAGATCGCTTCATAATCCGCCTTCTTTCCGCGTTTCCCTTCCCGCGGCGCCGCTAAAGGCACGCGATGCGGATCAGCCGCTCGCCTCCGCCGGGTAAAGATCTTGATCCGCGCTTACTTCGCACCGTAAAAAATTCCATAAACTCCGGCGCAACTCGAGGCAAACCTTACGCGGCGCTGGAGTCTAGCTTTATTAGCTTTCAGAGATACGCAACTTTATAATCACATAAATCTGGCGCGATTATTCATAATATTTTTTATTCAACTTGAGATATTCATGATCATTTACTTTAAATATTTTGGGAATCTATACAATACAGAATCACGTGAATTAGTGTTCTGCGCAAGGACATATCAGAAATCTTCAAAATTAATTTTGTCTCTCCGAAAAAATTTGCTTTAGAAACATACGGCTCAGCCGATAAGAGTGATGAACGGGGTTATTCCCGATCTGCCCGGGCTTTCCGGACCAAAACTTTGTCGGCGCCCCGCCGGGAAAGGCTGCCCATGATAAGCTCCCTTCTGTCGCTGGCCAACAGCGCCATCACAAATTACAGGCCCCTCGCCAGGGTCGGGGGGGCGCCGCCGTCCGCGAGCGGAGCCTCCTACCTGGAAGAGCAGGAAATCCGGGAGGCGGAAAACGGTTCTTCCTTATCGGAAGCTAAATCCGCCGCCCCGTCCGACCGCTTCTCCGAGAGCCTGGCCTCTAGGCTCAAGGAGACCGGCCTGACCGGGCCCGAGGCCGGCGAAAAGATAGCCGAAATAACCGCCCAGGCCCGCGAGGTGGTCTCCCGGATAAGAAGGGAGGACGGCCCTGCGGAAGCCAACCGCGCCAAGGCGCAGCTTCTCACCTCCGTCACGGCGGACAACGCGGGCGCGATTCTGGCCAGCGTGTCTTCCGCAACGGCGCCTCCCCTTCCGGGCGACGGGGATCTCCCTGCCAGTTCGGCCTCCGGCGGAGCCGAGGGGCTGAAGGAATCCGCGTCCAGTCCTTCCGCAGAGGAAATAGCCGCCCGCGCCGCCGAAAAGCTTGAGGGGAAGGGCCCGGCGGGCCCGCCGCCGCCCGCCGAGGAAGAAGAGGATACAGGCGAAGGCGACGACGAGTTCCTGACCGGCTCCGAAAGCGCCGCCTCCGCAGTCAGGGCGGCTCTGGACGAATTCGAGGCTTTCGCGCCGCAGGCGGCCAAGGCCGCAGCGGAGAGCAGGTTCTTCTCCCTCGTGAACTCGGCCGAGGCCAGGGAAGCGGCCTCCCGTGGACCCGCCACCACTTTCGGCGGCTTCGCCGGCTACGCCGGGGAGGGGTCCTCCGGGCCCAGGGCCTACCAGGCGGCCTACTCCAACCGCGCGCCGATCCCCGGAAGCCTCCTCTCCGTAAGGGTCTGACGCCGACTCCCGGAGAGGGGCAAAAAGCCTTCTCCGGAACGCCCGCGCCTCAAATCGCGCGGCCTCCCGTCCGGTCTCCCGTCAAACGCATTTCGTTCAGCCAAATTTCGCAAAGCCTTTCGTTTCCTTCGCGCAACGTTCCCGTTTCATTTGCTTAACTTTGCGCTTTGCCTTCACGAAATTTCCGCGCTCACGCGCACGCTTCCTTTCGGTACGTTTCAGTAACTTCCGCATTTAGCCGCGGGCCTTCGGGTCCGCGGCTTTTTTTTTCGGACGCCTTTCCCCGAAAATCCCTGCGGGAAACCAGACGGGGGAAGCTACGCAAGGGCAACAGGGTTTGATGCCGCTATCCCCAGAAGCGACTATGCGCCATCGATCGGAGCCGCCGGTCCCGGGCCTCGGAGAAAGAAGGCGGGGCGGTTTTAAAGGAAAAACATGTCCCGCGCCCACGGGAATACGGCGATATCGATGCTGGAAGCCTTGCGCGCCAGCGGGAAGGAGTTGCGCGGCGCGCGGGAGCCCGGAAAAGCCGAGGCACCGCTCAAACGGGCGCTCGGCTTCTCCGGAGGCGAACTTGGCCGGACGGCCAAGTTACGCCGGGCACGGCCTTCCAACCGGGCTTCGTCCTCTTGGGAAACTCCAAGGCATCTATTCAGCTCCCCCGCGGCCCGGGACGGCCCCTCCCTTCATGGCTGAAACAAGGGGGCCCCGCAAGCGAAGCCGACGGCGCTCCGCGCCCGCCCGCAGGGCCGGCCTTCCCGCATGCTACGTCCAGGCCTCCCGGCGCCGCCTCCGGCAGCGTCCGGGACCCTTGCAACATACTAGTGTCTAATCGCAGAAGTTCGCAGGGGTATTCCGGAGCTGGGACCCCTTCACGATCAACTTCTTCCAGCGGTATGGTATACC
>JAIRZX010000062.1 GCA_031267005.1 Deltaproteobacteria bacterium | reverse complement strand
GGGGTTTAAGGGCCTTGGAGGCTTAAGGGCCTTGGAGGCTTAAGGGCCTTGGAGGCTTAAGGGCCTTGGAGGCTTAAGGGCCTTGGAGGCTTAAGGGCCTTGGAGGCTTAAGGGCCTTGGAGGCTTGTGGGCCTTGGAGGCTTGTGGGCCTTGGAGGCTTATGGGCCTGGAGGCAAAGAGGTTTCCCGCAAGCAGGCAAAGCGGCCTCGTCCGTTCCCGCCTCCGGCGATCTAAAAAGTCCGGAAACGGTTCGCTCCAACTGATTCAATTCGCAAACGCATTATTATCATTTCGATTCAATCAAGTCAATAACGAATATTTGCTTAAATTTCCGGCAAAGCCTTGGGATTGATGGTTCTAGGCTAAAGTTATCGGCCCAAAAATTCGAACCGTGTTAGCTTCCGCAAAAATATCCCTTCCTCCCCTACCGTTCTTAACGCGCCCGAAAGAAACGGCGCAGAAGCGTCAACGCCCATTCCAGATGTCAGAAGAAGGAGTTATTATAAAGGGATAACAGGGTCTTTATCCAGCTAAATCGGCGGAGCGGATGAGTTGGAAGATAATTTTGAAACTACTAGACTGAATGCCCTTACACCGGATTCCAGCTTCGTTTGCCCTCCTGTGCGCCCGCCCTGACCAGCCTTGCCGTTCGCCTCGCCGAGCCATCCGCCCGCCCTGGCCAGCCTTGCCGTTCACCTCGCCGAGCCATCCCGCCCGCTCTGGCCAGCCTTGCCGTTCGCCTCCATCGGCTTCGCGGCTATAGCCTCTCAGGACGGAGCGATTAATAAAAAAACCTATATGCCGCCGCGACTGCGCGTCCGTTTTAGGCTTGCGCATCAGGACGCACCGGCTGCACACCGCCCGGGCCGCGCCAGTCCGGCAGGAGGTTTCCGGGTACCTTAAGGCGCTGGCCCACAGTGCCGCCCAAAAATTCTAAACGCGTCCCGTCGTCCGTTCCCCGCCGCGCCGTTGCCTTTAGGCTTCGGTTCCGGCGCAAGCGCCGCCGGGAAGAGCCGCGAAGCCTCCAAAGGCCCCTGGAGGACGCAAGGGGGGGGACGCGCGGGCGCCCTTCCGCCGCTCAGGCGCCCTTCTGCCGGTAGAGGCGGGCGTGGCGGCAGGTGATAATCTTTCGGCCGCAGCAATCGAAGTCTATGACGGCCTTGCCGTCCTTGAAGCTCAATACGGTCCCCGCCCCGAAGGTCAAATGGCCTACCCTCTCGCCCTCGCGGGGCTCCGAGATCAGATCCTCCGGAGGCGCGGGTTTCCACTGGGGCCTTTTAGCCGCCGGGGCGGGCGCCCCGGAACCCCGCCCGGGGGCAAGGCCGGGGACCGGGCTTCCGGATTGCTCGGAGAAGTCGCTTTCCACGCCGCCGAAAGCCGGCCCCCAGCCGTCGGAGTCGCCGGAAAACCCTCCGTCGCCGTCCGCCAGGCCCGAGGGGTAGAGCGAGCGCAAATTAACCTTCCTGCCGTCCTGGATCGCGTCCACCTCCCCCTCGTCCAGCCCGGACAGGAAGCGCGTGGGGTTGGCCGCCGTCGGGCCCGACCAGCCCGCGGCGATTTCCAGGGGGCACATGACGTAGAGTTCGTCCTTGGCCCTTGTCACGGCCACGTAGAAAAGCCGCCTCTCCTCGTCGAGCTCGTCCTTTTTTTGGAGCGAATAGGAGCTGGGAATCCTGCCGTCGACGGCGGAGAGCACGAACACGCTGCCCCACTCGAGGCCTTTGGCCGAGTGGACGGTCGAAAGCGTGAGATCCCGGCGCCCGCCGTCCCCCGCCCCTCCCTTGGAGACCGTGTTGGGCGGGTCCAAGGTCAAATCCGCCAGGAATGAAGAAAGGCTACCGCTCTCTTCGGCCATTCCGCGTATTTCCAGCACCTCCTCCGCCCTGTCCGGGTAGTCGTCGGGGTACAGCCCCTTCATGAGCGGGGCGTAGTAGGCCAGCACGGCCCCGGGACGGCTCCCCATTTCGTCCTCGTCGCCGCATACGGCGGAAAAGAGCTTCGCGAGCCTCTCCGCCCCGGCCGCCGCCCCGCGGCCCCGGAGAGGCGCCTTCTTGAAGTCCCTGAGCCTCGCGCGGTCCCCCCCTACCCAGCCAGCGGCGTCCGCGGCCCCCTTGGGCCCCACGCCGGGGAGCATCATGAGGACCCTCGTCAGGCTCGTCTCGTCGGCGGGGTTCGCTGCCACCCGGAAGAAGGACAGGAAATCCTTGACGTGCGCCCCCTCCAAAAGCCTCCTCCCCCCGTACTTGGTAAAGGGGATGTTCAAGCGCACCAGCTCGAGTTCAAGCTCGAAGGAGTGGTATCCCGCCCGGAAAAGCACCGCTATCTCTCCGGGGTCCGTCCCGGTCCGGATAAGCTCGTCTATCCGCAGGCCCGCCCACCTGGCCTCGGATTTCAAATTGCCAGTCACTACCAGCAGGGGCTGCGGGCCCTCGCCCCTGGCCGCCTTGAGGGTCTTGTCGTACTTGCGCTCCGCCCCCTTGAAGATGCAGTTGGCCACCCTCAGGATGTTCGCGTAGCTCCGGTAGTTGTCCTCGAGCTTCAGGACGCGGGCCGGGGCGAAGAGTTCCGGGAAGTTCATGATGTTGTTGAAGTCCGCCCCCCGGAAGCCGTAGATCGACTGCGCGTCGTCGCCTACCGCCGTAACGTTCCTGTGGTCCCGCCCCAGCTGCCAGGCGATGCGGGCCTGGACCGGGTTGGTGTCCTGGTACTCGTCCACCAGCACGTGGGAGTAGCGCCCGGCTATCCTCTCCCTTGCCTCCGGCTCGCGCTCCATGAGCTGGGAGAACTTCACGAGCAGGTCGTCGAAGTCCATCACGGCCTGGCGGCGCTTGGCCTCCGCGTAGAGCTCGGCTATTTTTTCTATGTGGCGCTCGTACCTTCCCAAATGGGGGAAGAAGCGCCGTATCGTCTCTATTACCGATAGCTCCTTGTTGACCGAACGGCTGATGACCTGGAGGATCGCGCCCTTCTTGGGAAAGCGGTTCTCGTTTTTCGCGTCCGCCATGTTCTCCCGGATGCGGCCGATTATGATCTCCGCGTCGTCCTGGGCCAGGATGCCGAAGGCGGCGGGGTAGCCGACGAGGGAGTGCTCGGCCCGCAGGAGCAGGTTAGCTATAGAATGGAAGGTCCCCCCCGAGACCCTGCCCGCCTCAGGGCCCACGAGCTCCGCGCAGCGGCCGAGCATCTCGCCGGCCGCCTTGCGGGTGAAGGTGAGAAGGAGTATCCGCCTGGGGTCCTCCCCCCGGGAGACCAGCCAGGCCACCCGGTGGACCAGCGTGCGGGTCTTGCCGCTCCCCGCCCCCGCTATCACCAGAAGCGGCCCCCCATCGTAGGTGGCCGCCTCCAGCTGGGCGGGGTTCAGAATCTTCGAGAAGTCGGGCGCCTTCACCTGGCGCCCCCCGTAACCCGATCCGTCACTGCGCGACCCTCCTTGCCGTCCCCGGTTGCGGCAGGCCGAAAGCCGCACCGGCAGGTAAAAATCGATCCCGTATAACCTCCGCTGGGAGGCTGGCCGCCTGGCCGCGAGCAGAAGCCTGGACGGTTCTTGGTTGTAGCCTTGCCGGCTCTTGGCCTGGGCCAGGCCGGAGCTTGCCAAGTTCTTGGCGGGCTCTTGGCCTGGGCCAGGTCGTAACTTGC
>JAIRZX010000713.1 GCA_031267005.1 Deltaproteobacteria bacterium | reverse complement strand
TCCTTCCCCTTCCCCCCTCCCGGACTTAAAGGTTCCTGGCTCCAGGGGCCGGTTGCTCCCCTCCGCCCGAGACGGAGCCCTCCGCCCTGCCTGAGCCGTAATCTAGTCAAGCCGCAGTTTTCCAGGCCGACGCGGCTCGAAAAGAACGCCTTCTGCGATTGAGGGGCCTTCTCCCCCTGCCTGGGGGGCCTTCTCCCTTAAGCCCGCCTCCCCCCCCCAAGCCCTTTCTCGGGGGCTTCCCCCCTGCCGCGCCCCAGAGCCGCGCCCCAAGGCCTGATCCAAGGACTTCCAGGAGGCATCGAAAGCCGCGGGCCAGCCGACGGTCCTGAATCGCCCACCCATATCCCATACCCTAACCTTCCCCGGGCAGACAAGCCCCGGAGACTGGCCGGTGCCGGAACGCATGCGGAACCTCTACCGAAAAGCGGCGACCTTAAGGGATCTCCTCCGGGTGACGAACCGGAACCTGAGGGCCACGGCGCCGCAGACGGACCTGAACACCTTCTGGGAGAGGGAGGGCAGGAACGCTTCGGACTTGCGCGACGCGCTGGCGGTTTTCCGGGAGATTCTTGAGGACGACGACCGCCTCGGGGGCGCCCTCGGGCCCGGCATGAAGGCCAGGATGGGCTTCAGCCTTTCGGACAGGCTGTGCCGCCACGGCATGGCGGACGAGGCCGAAGAGGTGCTGAAGGTAGTGGGGGCCATACGCGACTCCCTGCCACCGGACCACCCGGAGCTCGAGGCAGTGCGCGTGGCCTACGGCCTCGCGGTAATGAGCCACGTGCTCGTGTGCCTCTTCCACGTGAACATCCCTGAGGCGAAGCGCAGGCTGGCTCTTCTGGACTGCCTGGGCTCCACCGACACGGTCCTGCGCCAGAAGGCGGGAGCCGCGTACTACCTCGCTTACGAGTGCCTGACCGTCGAGCAGGACGCGGGCTACGCTGAGGAGATTGTCGGGAGCTTCCTGCCGTACCGCGACCGGATCCGGGAGTTCTCGTCCGACAGGACCGCCGAGGCGTACATGCGCGCCCGGTACAGGGACCAGGCCCCCGAGAAGGGCGAGCCCGGGCCTCCCACCGTCCACGACTTCCCCCTCGCGCTGGGCATGGACGGCCACAGGCTCCTCATGCTGAACCTCCCGGAGGATCTGCCCAGGGTCGGCATGGAGGAGAACACGGCGGAAATCCTGGCCTCCATGGACATGCTCCTCATGGTCTTCTGGGGCTCATCGGGGGACGCCGAGAGGGCCAGGAAATGGTACGGGGATATAACATCCTGGGGCGAGACCGGGAGCATAAAGGCCCTTCAGGCCCAGGCCGCCGTCTACATGGTCCATTACATAGGGGCCAAGGACCCTGACGGGGCGCTCGCCTTCTTCCGGAGCGTCTTCGGGGAGTCGGGGGTCGAGCCCTTGGGCTCGGGCTTCCCGGAGGAGAAGTCGCAGGCAGCGGTCAACCTCGTGGCGGTCATGGCGGGCCACGGGCGCGCGGACGAGTGCCTGCGCATCTTCCGGGCGATGTACGAGCGGCCCTATTTCCACCGGAACCCCCTGATTTCCAGCCGCACCATACGCGTGGTCGTGGAGGCGCTGGCCTCCCGGGGGAGGATAGCCGAGGCGCTAGCCGTCTTCCGCCTCGTCCCGGACTTCGGCCTGTCCATGGAGGTGAAGGTGATGCACGCCCGCGCGGCCATCACCCTGATCCACTACTCCGGGCTCTACGGCACGGAGCAGGACGCCCGCGAGATCCACGACTACATAATGAGCTTCCCGGACCAGAGGGAGACCTGGCCCATGCGCTCGCGCACGGCGGCGGCCATGGCCTCGGTCTACGAGCTCAAAGGCAACCTGGGGGCGGCGCTGGCGATCTTCAGATCCATGCCCTCGGGGCGCGGGAGCCTCGCCGAGGATTTGGACCGCGCCGAGGCGGCGCATTCGGTCATCAGGCTTTTGGGCAGCCACGCCGAGGGACACGGCGCCTTGGACGTCTTCCACTCCCTGGGCCCCTGGGGCTCCGACTGCGAGGAGATGGACATCCAGAGGGCGGGGGCGGTGGTAAACGTCCTTTTGGTCCTGGGCAAGGCCGGGATGCTCAAGAAGGCCCGCGAGCTCTACGCGGGCATGCCCGGATGGGGCGCCTCGCTCGAGATGGACGTCATGCACGCCAAAGCCGCCGTAAACTTCGTGGCCGTGCTCGAGGAGGCCGGGGAGCCCAAGAAGGCCCAGGCCGTCTACGACGCCATGGGCGTCTGGGGGGACCAGCCGGAACTCTGCGCCGAGAAGGCCAAGGCCGCGGTGACGCTTATCGGCCTCTACGGTCGGCTGGGCGAGCCGAAGAAGGCCCAGGCGGTCTACGACAGCCTCCCCCAGAACGAGATCTCCCCTGCCTTCCAGGAGCTCAAGGAGAGTTGCCTGTTAAACCTCTTGACCGCTTTGGCCATGGCTCGCCGGTGGACCGAGGCCCTCCAGGCGGCCACGGGCCCCGCGGCCGGGCTCCTTTCCTCCACCAAGAGGGAGGAACTCTTGAAGCGCCTGGACATCCTCATGACCAGGACCGAGAGCATGGGCGGCAAGGAGCGCAGGAAGGTGTTGCGCTTCCTGGCCGAGAGGCTCAGAAACCATTAGCCTCCAGCGGGCGCAGGCGCGGTCGGCCGTAGCGGGCCGGACTCGGGCGGGATAAAACGGCTTCGGGCCGGACTCGGGCGGGATAAAACGGCTTCGGGCCTGACGCGTGCCGGGCGGGGGAACGGCTTCGGGCCTGACGCGTGCCGGGCGGGGGAACGGCTTCGGGCCTGACGCGTGCCGGGCGGGGGAACGGCTTCGGGCCGGAAGGGCGGTGCCACGGGTGGGGCCGCACGGATACCTCCCGACTCCTTTGAATGGGCACCCGGTTTTCCAGGGTTTTCCCGGGTTTTCCCGGGCAGAATGTTTTCGGGTTTCCGGCGGATCGGGGCTTGCGGCGTCCTGTTTACGCGGCAGGGCGGGTGTCCTGGACGGCATGTTTTCGGGCGCGTTGCCCGTCGGCATAATTATTCTGCGATGGCATCAGTTCGGGGGAGCAGGGCCGTGTTTTCCGGGAGTGCTGGCCTCAGGATCATTTCCGGAAAACAAGTATGACATGGTATTTCGGGAGAGGGGAATTTCTAGGACTCTGAATATCTAATGCTCTGAATTTCGGGACGGCGTCCTGGCAGCCTTGCGGCATGGCGGACTCCGTCTTGCTATCGCGCCGAGGCAGATTTTAATCAGTATGCCCTTAAGGGAGGCCAACTTCCAATCGCCCGAATTAGGCATATTTTCGGAAATTGCGGGAATTTACGCCGCTTTTTTGTTGCGGCATTGCCTTCCCTTGCCTGCCATTCCACACCTCTAAGTTCCCGTCCGTTCCTTTTCCAACCTTTCCTTTTAGTTCCTTGGCATTCCGTTTCCTGCCAGACTTTTCCCTGCCAGACTTTTCCCTGCCATGCATTTTCCTGCCATGCATTTTCCCTGCCATGTATTTT
>JAIRZX010000322.1 GCA_031267005.1 Deltaproteobacteria bacterium | reverse complement strand
GGCGCAACCGGCGCCTGGAAAGGGCGGTGTCGGGCGGCGGGGCTAGAAGGAGGCCCCCTCGCCGGCAGCCTGGTGGTTTAGGATAGTGTAAACGTCGTCCGAGGGCAGCCTGGATATGGATATGATGTGCTCGATGGTGAGGCCGGCCCTGTGGAGGTCGAGCACCATGTCCATGCGAAGCCTTGCCTCGCGCTCGTCGGCGGCTGCGTCCCTCAAGTTCTTGAGGATGCGCTCTGCGTTCTGAAGATCCATCTCGGACATGTAGGCGGTAAGCGACTGGACGTCGGGGTTTTCAATAACCCTGGGCAACTCGTAGAATGCCAATTTCAGCTCCTCCCGGCGCTCGCAGAGGCTTTCGATCTGCCTCTTCCGGTCTTCGAGGTGTGCGTTAGCGATGAAGAAGGCGAGGTCGTCCGCCGCGCTCGGGCCGCCGCTCTCAGCTGGCCTTATGCCGCTGGCGGAGGAGAGTTCAAGAATGGTGAACGAGTCCGAACCGGGAAAAAGGAGGCCGTCGGCGCTCCTCAAGGAGAAGTTCCTCAAGGGGACGCGGCTGCGGCCGGGAACGAGCTGGAAGCCCGTTATCAGGAAAAGGTGGAAGCCAGAAGGCTTCGATCTGGCGGTGGCCCTCTGGGACTGCAGGCAGTCCACCGCGGACGACAGGGCCTTTACGCGGCGCATCAGCGACGCGTGGCCGTTCCGGGCGCCGTCGCCTGGCATGGGGTCTTGCTGGACGGAAAACGCGACGCGGTTGCCGTCGGCCAGCTCGAAGTGAAGATCGGAGACGGGCTTGATGCCCTTCAAGGAGTAGATCGCGGCGGCCTCCTTTGACGACGAGAGGAGCCTGGGGAGATCGGAGAGCCTCCTCAGGTCGTCCGCCAGGTAGGGCCCGTCGCACCTGGCGTTACGGCCGCGGCTCTGCCACTCGGGCGGGAGCACCGTGTCCAGGACGAACTTGCGGAAGGGCTTGAGCTTTTCCGAGGTCAACATGTGCTTGAAAACCGCCTCGTGGTACACGGGGAAGGTTCCGGCGCGGGGGGCGCCTGCGCTTTGGTCTTGTCTGGCCGTGGTGTACCGTCCTTCGCTGGGCCGCATAAACGTTTCGGCGGCGGTCTGAGGTTAAGTCGCATGGCGCACAGGTTACTGCTTGACGCAGACGCGATGCGGCGCGTGACTGGTCTTATCCCCCGGTCGGGCACGTCGCAGCCGGGAAGGGGGGAAGACGTCATGTCCCTTCGGCCTGACGCGGCGGCGAAGTAGCCGAAATGGCGGCGGGGTATGTTTTATATAGGCTCTCGCCGATTTTTTGTCAACCGTCGCCTGTCACCAGCGAACCCTGCGGCCCCCTGTAAAATTATCCAATTGCGGAGACTTCTGCCAATTTTCGATCGTATGTTTAGAGCTTTCGATAATATGGCTCAAATAGTCGATAAGATAAGCTTTGTTATGTATTTTGGGAATAAAATGCGTGTCTCTCCGGGCGATCTGAAAATCCTTCTGTATTAGGCCCGGCCTAGCTTTCAGGGCAAAGATGCCGATTGGCTTTCCATGCCGCCCGCTTAAAGCGGGAGGGGCCCGGGAGGGGCCCGGGAGGCCCCGGCAATTCAATATGTAGTGGACTCTTTCGCCATGCGGGCCGTAGCGAATTATTTTTCGGGAAAGTTCAAACCCCGTCGCGCTTTCGTAACCCTCTGGAAGTATTACGCAAGTTCTTGTGGAACCGCTAAAAATGTCAAAAACTCGCGGCGGCGCGGGTTCTCTAAGCAGTATCCCTAATTCCCGCCGGGGCAGTTCCAGATTTTGGGGAAACCATATTTTTTTAGGGCTTTTTGATGATCATATCCGCCACTGGAATCTGGCGGGGGCGGCGCAGCCTGTAGCCCGGATTACCCTTCCGGGCGCGATTTTTGCCCTTTTCCGCGCGGAGCGTGGAATCTCCGGTCCTGGTTGATCGTTGGCGATAGGCACGTCCGGAAGGGTTAGGCCGAAGTTCAAGCGACGCGCCTTCAGTATCGGACTTGTATTCCTTGATGCCTTGTGTAAAGTTTCGAGCATCCGGTGGCTCAGCCATGGGGCTTTTCAGGGTCAGGGGAATCTGCCCCGTTTGGCTGCGGAAAGGTTCCGCAAGGAGCCATTTCGTTCCGGCGCATGGGTTGCGGAGCAGGCGTTGCGCTATCGTTGCTCCAACTAGTCCGAACGGGCAGCGCGCTAAACGGTTTTTACACTCCAAGGCTTGCGGCCCCTTAACCCCCAGCGAAACGACGACTCGGAAGGGGTAGAAAAAAACTCGCGGGCTTTCCGGCCGCCTCGCTTGCTGCGCGCGTTGCTTCACGTGAACCTATTTGCATGCCCGCGAGCGGATTCGCGGGAGCCCGGACGCAGATTCGTGATATGCAGAGGCGAGGATGCCTTCGTCCGGAGCACCTGATCGTTAGTCGATCTTCAACTGGAAAAACTCGGGCGTTTCCGCGCGACTTTCCCGGAATAGGGAATGCGGGCCTTTCCGGCGGCACCGTCTTAAACAGAGTAATGAGGCTTAACGCCATCCGGCCGCCTAAGCCGACAGGCGCCCGAACCGGCATCCCCAAGGCATTCGCCTTTGTCCCCCCTGCAGGCTACATGTTTTGGTTGAAGCCGTCCTTTGGCCATAAACTCGCGGTATGCAACCCTCGAAGCATGGTCGCAGCATGCCGTATTGAGTGGCTGCCGCATAATCCCGGCCCTGACGGATACGATTTCCGCCAGCTGGGGGGGGGCGGAGCGGATGGGGGGGCATATGCCCTGCAGATTCCTGTGCCGCCCGCCAAGCAACTTTCCGCTCCGCCGGTCCTAACTCCAACGTATCGGCGTACGGGGATTGCGGCGTCCCTGCCGCCTGTTATCGGCCCTTTGACGTGCCAGCCGCCTCATCGTCAACATCCGCGTTCCGGATGCAACGTTTAGGCCCGGCTGATGCGTATCCGCTTTCCGGAATGAACTCGCTTGGATCATTTTACTAGACTACATCCGCAACTAAAGGCTTTGGAGCGATTTTTGGCTTCCGCTATCAGGATACACTTGCCAACTGAATACTTAAAAGCATCCGCAATACGGATACATCCAGCCGCTGCGCGCTTACACGCATCCGCTTTCCTGATATAGTTGCCAGCGCAAGCGCCGGACGCATCAGCTGGCAGGATCCGGATGAGGTTCCCCGCACCACCGCCGAAAGGGTCCGCTGACCGGATCCGGATGGGGTTCCCCGCACCGCCGCCGAAAGGGTCCGCTGACCGGATCCGGATGAGGTACACGACGACATTCCCAACCGCATCCGCTATCCGGATGCGGTTCCCCCCTCAGAGTTTCAACGCGTCAGATATACGGAAACGCCGCGTCCCGCCCCGGCGCCAAGTCCCGTCTCGTCCGCTCGCGTCGCAACTGGCGCGCATCCTTCCAGGCCCGGGATTCTCAGGCCTTTTTCACCAGTATGCAGGAGCCTTCCATGAACACGGTCAGGTCGGTCATGTCTGCTATGGCCCTAACCTCGTTGTGGAAGACAGGCTCGGGGAAGAGCGGCAACATACGCCTTTCCGGGTCGAAGGGCGTGGTCTTGTTGTTTCCGGTCATGTACTCAGCGATCTTCAGGAGTACCCTGGCCGGGGGGGAGTCCAACCCGGCAGAGAACAGCGGGGCCAGCGGCTGGAAGGACGTGTGGATGTCCTCGACTATATAGATGCCTCCCTTGGGCATGGCGGGGTACAGGATGAAGAGCGCCCGCAGCTGGTCCCTCCACCAGTGGGAGGCGTCGTCTATGATGACCCGCGCATTAAGCCCGTTTAGCTGCTCCACGAAGGGCGTCTGGGAGAGATCCCCCAGGATCGCGCGGATCCTTCCTCCGGCGTGCAGTTGGGTCTCGGGCTCCACGTCCACCCCGACTATGGTAGCCTTGGTGAAATACTCCTCCCAGGTCTTGAGGCTGGCGCCCCTGAAGATCCCCAGTTCCAAGAGCGTGAACTCCTCGTCCTTCAGGGCCTTCAGGAAGAACTCGTACTTGCGGAGGTAATCGTGGGCCTTAGGGCCCCCGGCGCTCTTGTCGGTGCCCTTCGAGCGGCCTATCCCGTCCAGCAAGGGAGAATTGAGCATATGGTGGAGCCGTCCTTTCCTTGCCGCCTTCCCGGCGGCTTATCCTTCCGGTGGGGGGCGCCGTCCTCCGCCGTCCGGAACCCCCGCGCCGGTCCTGCGGGGGAGGGACGTGCGGGCGCGGGCGGCGTTCGCCGGCCGGCGCCTGCCATTATGGGAGGCACGGGTCTCGGGTCCGATTCCAATTCGGTTCAGAATTGATTGCGAACCGGTCGAGAACTGGTTCAGAGCCGGTTCTGGCTTGATTCCGAGGTGGCCGCGAGCCGGCTCCGGCGCTTCCAAACTGGTTGCGAGCCGGTTTCGGGACCAGTTCTGGGGCTGATACAGGACCAGTTCCGGGGCTGGCTCCGGGCTTTTTCGGGCTATTTCGGCACCGCCTCGCGGTTGTGCGGATCCAACGCCTCCCTGAGCCCCTCGCCCAGCAGATTGTAGCTTAATACCGTTACGAGGATGGCCAGTCCCGGGTACAGGCTCAGCCACCAGGCCTGCTGGAGGTAATCCTTTCCTTCGGTGAGCATGGCCCCCCAGGTGGGGGTAGGCGGCTGCACGCCCAGGCCGAGGAAGGACAAGGCGCTTTCGGTGAGTATGGCCCCCGCTACGCCCAGCGTGGCCGTGACCAGCACCGGGCCCATCGCGTTGGGGAGGAGATGGACCAATATGATGCGCGTGTCCCCCGCGCCCATCGCCCTGGCGGCCAGCGCGAAGTCGCGGCCCTTGAGGCTCATGAGGTCAGCCCGCACGAGCCTGGCCACCCCCATCCAGCCGGTTAAGCCGATTACTATCATGACGTTCCAGATGGAAGGCTCCAGAACGGCTATGACGGCCAGTATGAGGAACATGCTCGGGAAACAGAGCATGAGATCCACGAAGCGCATGATGACGCCGTCCGTCACCCCCCCGTGGTAGCCGGCGAGCGCCCCCAGGAAGAGGCCTATCAGGGTGGCTATGCCCACGGCGACGATGCCCACCTTCAGGCTTACGCGAGAGCCCCAGATTAGCCGCGACAGGACGTCCCTGCCCAGGGAATCCGTGCCCAGCACGTGCCCGGCGGTGCCGGGGGGTTTGAGCCTCTCGCGCACCTGCACCTTGTCGGGGTCGAAGGGGGCTATGGCCGGGGCGAGCCAGGAGACCGCGAAGAGGCTCAGCACCACGATCCCCCCCGCGAAGGCGAGGCGGTTGCGCCACAGGAGCCTCAGGGTGTTCTTCATCATGTTCCCGTCCTCCCCCTCACTTGAAGGCCGCGTCGCGGACGCGGGGGTCCACAGCGGCGTAGCCCAGATCGGCCAGGAGGTTCCCCAGCAGGGTCAGCACCGCGCCCATCACGAGTCCCCCCATCACCACGGGGTAGTCGCGGCTCATGACGGCGACGTAGAAAAGCTGGCCCAGCCCGGGTATGGCGTAAATGGACTCCATGATGACCGACCCGCCCACGAGCCCCGGGACCGACAGCCCAAGGATGGTGATGACCGGGATGAGCGCGTTACGGAGCGCGTGCTTCCAGATGACCACCCTCTCCGAGAGTCCCTTGGCCCTGGCGGTGGTGAGGAAGTCCTTCCGGATTATCTCGAGCATGTTGGATCTGAGGTACCTGGACAGCCCCGCCAGGCCCCCGAGGGAGGAGATGACGACAGGCATCGCCAGGTGCCTGGAAAGGTCGGCGAACTTCTGCCAGGACGTCATATGCTCGAAGCCCAGGGAGGTCATCCCCGAGATGGGCAGCCACCCGAGCTTCACCCCGAAGAGGTACATGCCCAAAAGCGCCAGCCAGAACGACGGCGCCGCGAAGCAGACGAAGACGAACACCGTAGACGACTTGTCGAACATGCCCCCGGCCTTCACGGCGGCGACGAGCCCCAGCGGCAGCGACACAATGAGGATTATGGCCATGGAGAAGACGTTCAGGGCCAGGGTCACGGGCAGGCGCTCGACTATCTTTTCCGTCACTAGCCGCCGGTCCGGGGCGAAGGAGCGGCCCAGATCCATCTTGGCCAGGCTTTTGAGCCAGTTCCAGTACTGGACGTGGATGGGCTTGTCCAGCCCGTAGAGTTCCCTCATCCTCGCCCTGGCCGTCTGGCTCGCCTTAGGGTTCATGTCCAGGACGTAATTGGTCGGGTCGCCGGGCGCCAGGTGCATAACCGTGAAGCTGACGATGGTGATTCCTATCAGGGTAGGTATCATCATCAGTAACCGTACCGCCGTGAACTTGAGCATTCTCGCCTTGCCGTCCTTTCGTCCCTCGGAAAAGGCCGCGGGGGGGAACCCGCCTCCAGGCGGGGCATCCGGGCCTGCGGGCCCTTGCCGGGCCCGGCGCCGAGGGCCGCAGTAAGTCTTCTTCCGCGGCAGGCCCTCCCCCGCATCTCGCCCCCGGTCGGGTTCCGGCTTCTTCCGCCTTAGGCCCCGGGTCGCCTCCCGTTGCAAATCATTAGGCCGGTCCCCTCCGGGCGTGGGCATTCAGGGGCCGCCGGGGCTATTCGCGGGGATTTTCCGCATACAGCCGACTCTTCTCGCCTCTTTCCGTCCCGTCCCCTCCTGTTGAAGCCTCCCTGTCCCCCTCTGTCCGAGAACTTTCGGTTTCCGGCTGGGCGGGACTTGCCGTCGTCCGGGCGAGGCCAAACCAGCTTCGCCAAGGCGGCATTGAGGAACCGCCCGGCGGACCGGGGCGCCCGGCGGCCCGAGGCGGTCCGGGCCGAACTTCCCCTGCGGGTGCAGGGGAGTCGCTGGATGTGTTTTAATGGGGGAAGCGTTGAGAGAAGTCCCGGAGGCGACGGAGGGGCCCCGGCAGGGCCGGCGCGGGGGCTTGAGAGATTCCAAGGCTTTCAGGCGTGAACGGGCGGGGGCGATGGTTTTGGGGCGTTACGGCCGGCCCTGCAGTCCGGTTCCGGCCGGGGCCTTTGAAGCGGGCGCCCCGGCGCCCTCCGGATCCCGCCCGCAGTCCGCCGGGGACCGTTGCCGTCCCTCCCCCCGAGCGCCGGCGGACCGTCGGGGGTTCCAGGAGCGCCTCGGAGCGGCGGCTAAAGGGATCCTGAAGGCCCCGGAAGCGTCCGGAAACGCCCCCTGGGGGGGAGCCGCCGCAGCCGCCGGACTGGCCTAGGCGGCGAAAAAAATCGTTTTTCCTCCCCCTTGACAGGCGGGAAGGAGTGTTTAGTTTTAGTGCGGAGGCGGGAAGCTCCCCTGGATAGGAGGCGGAAGGCATCCCCGGGGACGGGCGAGCCTCCCTGGCGGAGCGGCGGCCCTGCGGGGCCGCGCGGGCCCCGAAGGCCCGTGAACGCCCCGGGACACGGCTTAACGCGAAGGGCCGCGCCGCGGCCCCGACATCATATATTATACTTCGGAGGAAACGTCTATGACCTTTTTGAGAAGAGTCCACGGGCCGGCCCTTCTGGACTTCCTGGAGTTCAACCGGATGCGGAACCAGATGGAGCACGCCTGGAAGGCTTTGCGCGGCGGGGTGGACAGGATACGGGACAGCTACTCGGCGGGGGTGTTCCCGCTCATAAACGTAACAGAGGACGACGACTCCATTACTTTAACCGCGGAGCTGCCCGGCGTCAAGGTGGAGGACCTGGAGCTCTCCATCAAGAGCGACACCTTGACCCTCAAGGGCGAGAAGAAGATCCCCGAGAGGCCCAAGGAGGCCAACTTCTTCCGCAAGGAGAGGGTGGAGGGCACCTTCTCCAGGAGCCTCACGCTCCCCGTGCGCATCGACCCCGAGAAGTCGTCCGCCGCCCTGAAGAACGGCATCCTCACGGTGGCGCTGCCCAAGTCGGCGGAGGCCAGGGCCCACCAGGTTTCCGTGAAGGCGGACTAAGCCACGCGGGCAGTCCCAGTCCCGAAGGCTTAACGACGCCAACCGAAAGGAGTCCAGGAAAATGGCCGATACCGACGACAAGACCATCAACGTGCAGGACAAGTCCCCCGTGGACACCGGCGGGGCCGAGAGCATGAGCGGGGGGCCGCTCTTCTACCCCCCGATAGACATCTGGGAGGACGAGCAGGGCCTCCACATCGAGGCCGAGATGCCGGGGGTCGAGGCCTCGGGCCTCTCCGTGGACCTTAAGGAGAACACCTTGACGATCCTCGGCAAGGTGCCCCAGCGCCCGCAGGAGGCCAAGCACCTCAAGGAGGAGTTCGAGATAGGCGACTACTACCGCCAGTTCACGGTCTCGGACGTCATCGACCAGGAGGGCATCACCGCCAAGATCAAGGACGGAGTGCTCGCACTCTACCTGCCCAAGCAGGCCCCGGCCCAGCCCCGGAAGATCCAGGTGCTGTCCGAATAGCCCCAAGCCCGCGGTTTCCGGCGGGGCCGGAGAGCCCCGCCGGGCCCGCGCGGCTTGCGGCCGAGCCTTTGAGATTCAGGAAAAGGGCGTCCTTCCCGTCTGGGGAGGGCGCCCTTTCCGCGTTTCGGGGGCCCGTTTCCGCGCTCGCGGGGCAGAGCCCGCCGTTTCGGGGGGCAGGGGAAAAGGCGGGGGAACGCGTAAACGGGGCTTTGGGGAGCGCCCGGCGCGGATCCGGGAAAGAGAAAGGACCGGCAAGGCGGACGCCGCATGGCGGTTCCAGTATTGCCGGGCCTCGGGTTTCGGACGATAAATCGGGACTGCCGCGGGGTCTGCGGCCGCGGAAACAGGCCGGGCGTGACCTTCGCGCGCCGGAAAGGGGCAGACGCGGACTCCGGAGGCCGAAAAAGGCCGGGGCGGAACCTTCGGGCGCCGAAAAAGGGCAGGCGCGGACTCCGGGCGGTTGCTTGCCGCCGGACGGCCGCAATTCAGCCGGCCGGCCCTGCCCCGGACGGGGGGGCGCCTCCGCCTCCTGGACCATGCCCGGCTTCCGGCGCGGACACTGCGGCGTCTCCGCCGCGAGGCTTCCGGGTTTCACCGGCCCCGCCTTCAGGCGCTTGGCGGGCGGCAGTTTCAGGCTCAGGCCCGTACCCCGCCCGGGCGGGGAAGGACTCCCTGCCGGGCTGGGGGCCGTTTCCGACGGCCCAGCGTATCTGGCGGCAGATGCCCTGCACCAGGTCGCACTCCCCCCTCGTGAGGCCGGCCCGGCGGAGAATCTTCTTCACGTTCATGAACCAGC
>JAIRZX010000665.1 GCA_031267005.1 Deltaproteobacteria bacterium | reverse complement strand
TCGGAAACGCCCGTCCTGGTGTCGCTTGCCGTCGGCAAGGCGGAGAGGAACATCGTGGGCTGCCTCTTCAAGAGGAACGGGCGCGAGACGGCCTTGAAGATTCTGGCCGGTACATGCGTAACCGCCTCGCCCTCCCCCGGGGACGGCTTGGAGTAGCTCAAGCTTCCTTCCGGAGAGAGGCGCCGTTTTACTGGCGTCCTTTGAGCGTCGCCAGGCCGCGTTAACCGCGAGCGGCCCGCGCCTCTCGCGGCGACTGACGGGAAAGCGAAGCTCCGGGGTTTGCCGCCCTGAGGTTGACGCACTGGGCTGGAGCCGCCCCCCCGGGCCCCGAACAGAGAAACTGCCGCGAGTCCCCGGAGGCTTTGGAAGGATGATGTCGGGGACCCTTTTAGACGCCCCGGCGGCCAAGGCCTACGGAAACCTCATGTTGATTGGCACCTTCGACGGCACTGGTTTTTCCGTGGGCCTGATGGCCAAGGACGCCTCGCCCGTAAAGGAGGCCTGTAGGCCCGCCCGCACCCCCATGGCCTTAGCGTGCCTGCAGGAGGACAGGTTCCCGAAGGAGATCTCCAGGTGATGTGATGGCAAGGACTGGCGCTCCTTAAGCGCATCCAGAGGGAGGACGCCTGGAGCTGAGACGCGGAGCCTATTACCCGAGTTGAGGCTGGAAACTTAGACCGGGCCTCCCCTGCCGGAATCAGGAACAGGGCTTGGATCAGGGACTTGGAAAAAGAAAACGCCAAGCTCATGACCAAAGCCAGGACCTGGACCAAAGCTCAGGCCATATGGTGCAAGGGAAAAGGCCTGGAGGCCAGGTGGCGCCCCTGCAGGAGCCGATGGAGATTTCCGCGTCAGAGGCCAGCCCGACGCGCCGGGCTGGGCCCCGTCTGAGCAGGGCCGAGAGTATTTCCACCCGTCGGGCAGGATTCCCGGCGCCGGATCCGGTACCGCTGGCAACGTCCGCATCCGGCAAGGCAATGCCGGATTCGAAGTATTTTAACGGACAGTGGCGGGGCAGGCCGCGTCATGTCCCGAGAAACAGCTTGCTCAGACAGGAACAGAACTGGGCGGAACGACTCGAGGCACGAGTTCAGACAGGCCAGGCACCCGGGCACGCTGACGGGAGCGCGGGGGCTTCGGCTTGCCCGCGCTCCGCCTCCACTCCACTCCACTCCATGCCATGCCCAACCACAATCTGTTGATTCCACTGGGAAAAGTCAGCCATCCCCCCCAAAAAATAGTCGCTTCCCCCCCCCGGCCTTTCCCGCGCGTCGGGTCCGAGCCGAACCTCACTCCTTACGCGCCCTGTCCCGGCCTGACTCGTACAGGCCGCAGTTGCCTGACGTGCCCCGCCGGATTCCCGGAAGCAAGCCGAACCGCCCGGTCTTCCTCTCCTTCCCGAGTCGCCCCCGTCCCCCCGCCGAGGGCCTTCCGGTCGCCTCAGAGGGGGATCTCCCTGCGTCAGGTCGATGCGAATTTTATTGGTTTATGCAAAGCCCTTTTCATCAATTATCTACCAAACCCAAGCCGGAGGCCGGTTTTGCCGGACTCCCGATGAGGCTCCTGCCGACGCGGGCGCAGTCCGCCGACCGCCAGCGGCCGACGGACGGGAAGGATTCGGGGCTCCGGACCGGGCGGCATTGCCGGGAGGCACCTGGCGTACGGCCTGCGCCCCTGTGTTACCGGGCGCCGTAAAAGCTTGCGGGAAGCGAGGGCGGCCTTCCGCCCCTACAGGACCCGGACGGGCGACGTTGGCCTGACGGCCCGGTCGGGTTCCGGGAAGCATGTCGAACCGTTCGGGCTTCAGCTAACGCGCCTGTACGCCCGCGCCCTCCCGCCCGAAGGATTTTGCGGGGCCTCCCGAGGGGGATCGCCGGGCGTCCGGCGATAATTTTTTGATTAAGTGATTTAAAACTCATTTAATCAGCCATGTTCCAAACCTAAGCCTGGACCCGGCTTTGCCGTCCTCCCGCACGTCCAAGCCGGTTTTCGGCTCCCCGGCCCATAAAAAGCGAAGAGCTATGCCAGGGGAACCTGCCGCCGAGGCGAGACGCTCCCCGAAACCCACCCGGAGCGCGCCGGGACCGCCTCGCGTTCCTCGTGGACCAAGCCAGACGGCGGTAACCCCAGTGCGCTTCCGAAGGCATTCGCCGAAGGCCAAACTCCGGAAGCCCGCCTCCCTGCCCGGGCAACCGGCTCCGTCCCCTTCAGACCGCAGGGTATCCCGGAGCCGCCCCCTCCCCGGCAGGGTTAAAAGCCGTCAGGCTTCTTCGGGACGCTCGCCTTTGCCGCCGCAGCGGCAAACCGGAGCCGTCTGCTTTCGGGGAGGGGCGCTGCCCCATGCGCCGGATCACCCTCCGAAAGACGTCCCGGTCCCTTCGGTTCGGCTTTCCCCCGGTCGGCGGAAGGTGCGGCTCGCAACGCGCAGGAAACGGGTCCCGGCGGAACTCAAAGGGCGCCGGAACATAAGGCGCGTCCCTCCGGAAAGGGCCTACCTACCCCGAGCCGTCCCCGGGGAGGGGCGGGGGGGTTACGCAAGTCCCGTCCTGAAACTCTAAGGTCGTCTCGCGCCCGTTCCTTTCGAAGATGCAGCCCACGATATTCCTCTCCGCCTTGCCTACGGCAAGCGAAACCAGGACGGGCGTATCCGAGGCTCGTCCGTAACCCCTGCCGTGAATCTGGTCCATTCCGGCCCTTGCCGCCCTTGCCGCCCCATTGGCGTTTTCCGTAATTTTCAGTTCAATAACGTACGTCAGGGATCCGTAGACAACCTCCAGATCAAGACGGCCGAGGTTCTCCTGTTTCTCGGGGGTGACTTTAGCCCCGGCCATCCACAGGCATGTTTGCAGCAGGGAACGGTAGTAGCTCTCGCCCCTTGTCTTTTGAATCTTCTCCGCCAGTTTCGCCGACTTGCTCTCGTCCGACGATTCAAGGCGGTTCACGCCGGGTATCTTGCGGATGATTTTCTTAAGAGTCCTGACCAGCGGAATTCTGCCCGCGTCCAAGTGGTCATAGTAGCAAATGCCAGCAAGAAGCCTAATGAAGATTCTGACCATGTCGGCGATATCGACGGATGCCAGCCGATCGCCCAGTTCCCGTCCTGATTTTCCGATAGCCCCCCAGTCGGAGGTGAAGTTTTCCATAAACAGCGTTGAAATCGCCTCTCGCACCTCTCTGTTGGGATAATCCAGAAGATACGCCCCTCCGGCTTTAGCCCGGAGGGTCAGGTAGCCGGATTGGTAGAGGAAC
>JAIRZX010000527.1 GCA_031267005.1 Deltaproteobacteria bacterium | reverse complement strand
GAGTCTGATCGACTCTAATTCTCTGTTATACCCGATGTTGCCTATGAGAGGAAAATCGTATTCGTCAATTAGAAGCACAACGTTACGCTCATCGACTGAATTTCTATCTGAGACTTTCTGCTGGCAGACGGACTGATGTCTTGTGGACAGCTTCACAATCAATTCGGAGATGGCGCTGGTGGGATTAACTGCTCTTAGGGCGATGTTTGACCTTAAAGCGATATTGTTGATTTCAAGAAGCAAGGATTCTTTGAACTGGGCAGGGTCAGACGGTATGCCGTTAAAGGAAATGCGGATCACCGGAAATATGTCCCACTTGCTCCCGAGGCGTTTCTCTATCTCGAGTCCTGAAAAGAGCTCGCGTTTGCCCTCGAAGATTCTTTGGATCGTGTCAAGCAGAAGGGTCTTTCCAAATCGCCTGGGACGCGAAAGAAAGATTGGGACTTGAAATTCTGGGTCGTATATCAAGTCGTGAATGAGACCGGTCTTGTCTACGTACAAGCGATGACTGTCGATGAGCAGTTTAAAGCTCTCCACGTTTACGCCGAATGGATTTTTTATTATGGGGGTTTCAGTCATGTTGCAGGCCTCAGTCTGTGAGATTGACGAGCGGCGTAACTGCGGAGCCGGAAAAGAACCAGTTGGGCAACATGCTCTGAACACTTTCCAGGCAACTATCGAAACTCTGATGCAGGCTCCTGCTCCGATTGAGAAAGCCCCGAAGATAGCTATTCTCAAAATAAAGACTTTAACCTGATTTAATATACCCCTTTACGGCGGCAAGCGCAACCGTGCAGTTTCGTAAAGACCCCCGTCGGTCCTTTTAAGGGACGCATGAGCTTGAGCTTGAGCCGGGCTGGGGAGGCGAATGCCCTGCCCAGGTTTTCCGAAGCAAGCATTATGTCGAGGCTAGGCGAGAGTCGCGCGGGGCTCGGAACCAGGCGCGAATCCACCCCGGCTGTCGCGGGACTCTCAGGGGCCGAGCCGTTTGTGTTTCCGACCTGGGGAGGCACGCGCCGGTTTCGGCGAGCCGGACGGGAACGCCAGCTCCGCAAGAGCCCTCTCCGATGCAGCGTTAGATTCGTAAAAACGTACGAGGAGTTCTCTCGGAAGTCTCATCGACTGCCTTCCCCTGCGGGAACGAGTACCCCATCGAAGGCTTCGGGGGGGATCTAGCGGGGGAGGCTCCGCTAGTTACGCGGGCTTGCCGGTCTGGCTACTCCGTCTTGGGAGGGAGAGGTGCCGGTCGTTCAGCGTAGGTCACTTCGGCGTTGGCCAAGCGTAAGAGAGCGCTATTACACGACGCCGACACAATAAATCGCCCGGTTGCTTGAGATCAATTGGACACCTCATTCCTGCCGGTAACATGCGGTTGCGGCGGAAACGCCTTAGGCCAAAAACAAACCGTATCCGTTCACAGGGGAGAAGACCACCCCCCCGGTCTCTGGCCCTGCCCCAGGACACCCTCCCACCTTCACCAAGAACGCCATCATCTGACCCAGGATGCCCTCCAACCTTTAACAAGAACGCCATCCCCAGCCCCAGTACAGCATCCCACCTCCATCTGGAACGCCATTCCCTGCCTCAGGGCAGCATACAGCCTGCTCCAGGATAACATCCCCCCTGCTCCTGGACCGCCATCCACTGCCTCAAAAAAGCCTCCCTCCCGCACCTGGAAGCCAATCCTATGACCAGTACACCATCCCGTCTGCGCAGGAACGCCGTTACCCTCGGCCAGGACTGCCTCCGACCTGCCTGGAGAACGACTCATTCCTGACAAAAGAAGACACCCCTTGTGCCCGTGAACGGATATTAATCTCCTGAGCCCGTCGATTTATTCGGCGGCGTCATTCATGCTTTCAGATCAATTCTTCGAATTTTTTAGTCGTTTTCGGCGTTGTTGCACCTCGGGCGGGAGCAAGCCTGCCAGGCTGACGTGCTGCCGAAGTCCGTTGTTTCGGACTGACCGGTTGCGGCGAAACTTATGCCGCCAATGCCCGGAGGCAGGGGCTCCACGGAGCAAACCCTAATTTTTGATGACGGGAACCCTCGTGGAATCCGATGATTATCCGTGCAAGCTGAGGCTACGGCATCGACGTTCTCCGTCCCTCGCACGTCAACCAGAGCGAACAATCTGCTTTCTGGCGCTTTATAAGATTTGGGTTCCGGCGGGAAGCCGACGGTCCCAATTGTTCCAGCCGCCGCGACCTCCCCCGGCCTTTCCCGCGCGTCGGGCCCGAGCCGAGCCTCACGCCTTACGCGCCCTGTCCTGGCCTGACTCGTACCGGCTACGGTTGCCTGACCGGCCCGGCCTGGTTCCGGGAAGCATGCCGAACCGCACGGCTTCGCCTCCTCCCCGAGTCGCCCGCGTCCCCGCCGAGGGCCTTCCGGGCGCCTCCGAGGGGGAACGCCGGGCGTCAGGCTGATACATATTTTATTAAATGATCTAAAACTCATTTAATCAATTGTGTCCCAAAACCAAGCCGGAGGCTGGGTTGGCCAGTCGCCCGAAGAGTCTCTTGCCAGCGTAGGCGCCGCTTGCTGCAATCCTTCCCCCGACGACCGAGACGGATTCGGGCTTCCGGTTCGGACGGCATTGGCGGCAAGCGGCAGGCGGCAAGCGGCAGGCGGCAGACGGCAGGCGGCAGGCGGCAGGCGGCAGACGGCAGACGGCAGGCGGCAGACGGCAGACGGGCGCGTCGTTGCTCCGGACGCCGGAAAAGACAGCGGGAACGGAGGCGGCCCGACCGGCCCGGCCGTGTTACTGGAAGGATTCAGAAGCGCCTGGGCTTCGCTCGGCTCCGGGCCGTTCGCGCCCTCCCCGCGAGCTCCTTCCGGGTGCCTCTGAGGGGGCTATCCTGACGCCAGGCTGATGTATATTTGATTACCTGATTTAAAACTCATTTAATTAATTATGTCCAAAACCCAAACCGGAGGATGGTTTAGCTCGTCGGCCAAAGAGCCTCTTGGCAACGCTGGCGCCGTCCGACGCACCCAGCCCCATCCGAGCGGACGGATCCGGGTTGCCGGACCGGGCGGCATCGACGGGAGGCGTCAGGCGGACGGCATGCGCGTCGACGCTTCCGGGCGCCGGAAAAGCGAGCGGAAGGGGAAGCGGCCTGACCGGCCCGGCCCGGCCGGCCCGCTTCATTCCACCGTGTTGCCTCGCAACTGCGGGGCCGGTTTTATGAGTGACGCCGGAGCCGTCACTGGCGAGGAACAGGCAGTCATTGACGGCGGCCGAGGCGTCCGGGACATCACGCGCGGAGACGGCCCCTCGCAAGCCTCGGCCTTCCCCGGAAGCGCTTGGCGCCGTTTTTGATCCCCGCAGAGAAAAACGGAGAATCACATAAAAGCTAAGTGTTTGAAATCATTGGATAAAATCCAATGGTTGTTTTACTTTGGCCGGAGCCCCGGCTCCACGCCCTTACCGCCGACCCTCCCGGCGCTCCGCCCGCCAACCCGCGCAACCTCCACCCCCTTATCGCCAACCCCTTGGGGCTCTCCGCCCGGCTGCCCGCACCGCCTCTCCGCCCTTCACGCCCCCCTCCCCACGTCCCCCCTGCTTTCTCCCCGACCGTTACGGCCGCCCAGCCGGGCGTTCGAGCGTGATGGCGGGCGAGCGGATGGCCCGGTCAGTTCGGCCCACGTCAATTGGTATCCTCTAGTCGATCGGGAGGCTGCCACTGGAAATCAAGACCCGGATCGTTTACTATTGGACCGCTCTCGCCGACCTGCCCCGGACCCCCCGGCCTCGCCCCGGACCTTCATGGCCGAGGGGCATTCTGGCCAAGCTTCCGCCCGGACGCCGCGCGGCCCGCGAC
>JAIRZX010000524.1 GCA_031267005.1 Deltaproteobacteria bacterium | reverse complement strand
CTCGCGGGCCTCGCTTCCAGGCTGGAGACGCACCCGAAAGGATTCCTCCTGGCACTGGAGGGCTTGGACGGGAGCGGCAAGAGCACCCAGGCGCGCCTCGTGCGCGATACGCTTTTAAGGCGCGGCCTGGCCGTTACCTCGTTGCGGGAACCTACGGACGCCACGGAATGGGGCAGGATCATCAGGGGTTCAGCCCCGGGCGCCGCCCGCAGGGCGCCCAGGGAAGAGCTGGAGCTTTTCCTGAAGGACAGGGCCTGGGACGTCGGCTTTAACATCCTCCCCGCCCTGGAGGCCGGCGGAACGGCGGTCCTGGACCGCTACGTCCTCAGCAGCGTCTCCTACCAGGGCGCGTTGGGCATAGCTCCCCGGGAGATCCTGGAAGCGAGCCTCGGGTTCCCCTGGCCTGATCTCACGGTAATCCTTGACCTGGGATCTCCCGAGAAAGGCCTGGAGAGGATAAGGACGGGGCGCGGCGCTCCGGATCTTTCCTTCGAGAACGCGCCTTACCTCGCGAAAGTCAGGGAGGCGCTGGCCCTGGCCGCCGATCTCCCCGGCGTGGAGTTCGTGGACGCCACGATTCCGGAGCGGGAGCTCGCGGAACGCATTTCCGCAATGGCTCTGGAGGCTATGAGACTCAAAGCCTCCAAAAACTCCTGCTAAACGCCGGGAGTACCGCTACGCGGCGACTTGCCAACCGGAGGTTTTCCGTCCCGCGGTTTCCCGAACGACGACTTGTCCCGCAACAACTTGCCTTGTAGCGACTTGCCGACGGCATTGAATCTCTTTGCCGCAACGCGGTGCTACTCGCGCACCCGCATGAGCATGAGCATGAGCATGCGTACGCGCAAAACACGCATATGACGCTTGACGGAGCCGTCGGGGCAGAAGCTTGCAACGCCGGAGTTTCCTTTCGGCCGGGCGTTCCGGGGCATGCGCTCATAAAGGCATGCCGCAAGCGTTCCGCGTCAGTCGGCCATGGCCTTAATCAGGGCGTCCTTCGCGTCCGCGTAGAACTGGATGTCCACCTTGGTGGCCATGTCGTCGGAAAGCTCCATGAGCTGCTTGCGGCTGGACACCGGCATCATGAGGGCCGTCGCCCCCTTCTCGATCGCGAGCTCGGCTAACGTGACCGCGTTATGCACCGTCTCCAGGGAGCCGCCGATGTTTAACTGGCCTACCACGACAAGCCCGCCCCGCAGGCTCTTCTTCAGCATGGCGGTGGAGAGGGCCACCAGGACGGCCACGCCAGTCCCCGCGCCGGACTTCGCGGAGTCGAAGGCCCGGAGCTGCACGGAGAACTCGTGCAGGCGCGGGTCCTTGTCCCCGACCAGCTGTTTGGCCCTTACCTTGAGGTTCTGCTCGGCGTAGTCCACGCACTCCTTGAAAGGCTTGGGCACGGGCTTGTTCAATATCCTCACCCCGGAGCCGGGCCCCTCGTTAATCTCGATGCGGAACAGGCCTGGATGCTCGTCCTGGCCGCCCGGCGAGAGAGTCCAGATCTGCCCGGGCTCCAAAGGATCGCCGGTTATGAGGATGTCGCTCCTGAGTTCGGGGGTGGAAACGAACTTCTCTATCCCTTCGTCGCCCAGGGTGTAGCTGAAGTGAGTGTTGCGGAACTCGGCCGCCCCCACGCGCTTCTGCTGCTCCTTGACCCTGCGCCTGGTCTCCAGGGCGATGCGGACCGCCCACTCTATATCCTCCTCGGGCACTTCGCCGTCCCCGGGGTGGAGGAGCTTCAGGAGCCCGCTCGCCGTCTTGTTCACCGCGTTCGTGTCGCGCCCGGAAAGGGCGCCGCCGAAGCGGACCGCCTTCTGCAGGAGGTTTACGCGGCTCTGGGCCCTGAGACGGCTCCAGCACTCCGAGAGGAAGTCGCTCACGAGCCCGAAGTGCTCAGTCAAAACGGCCGCGCTCACCTTCGGCACGTCCCAGCCCGGCAAATAGGCGTGGATGCGGTCCATGAAGGCGGTGTCGTCGCGGATCTCGGACGGCATCGGCCCGAACAGGTGGCCCACGCGCTGCTGGGTCTCGACGTCTACCTCGAAATTCCCTACCATGACGACGCAGCCGTCGGCGCGGATGCTCTCCTTGCCCCGGCTGAACTCTCCGGACTCCATGTAGCCCTTGAGGATGTTCACGCCGTCCTTCTGGTCGAAGGAGATGCCGGAAACCTCGTCGAAACAGACGACGTCGTAGAGGCAGACCAGCCCCCGCTGGCCGTTGGCGTTGTTCACGAACATCTTCGCGACGGTGGCCTTGCCGCCCGACACCAGGTGCGCGTAGGGGGACACCTGCTGGAACAGGTGGCTCTTGCCCGTGCCCCGGGGGCCCAACTCTATCATGTTGAAGTTGCGCTCGACGAAGGGGACCATCCTCAAGAGGAACGCGTCGCGCTGCCGCTCCGAGAGGGCGGAGGGCTCTATCCCCACGGATCTGAGGAGGAATCCCTTCCACTCGGCGGCAGTGAAGGCGGGGCGGGCCCCGGCGAGATCGTCCAGCACGTCCAGCCTGGAGAGCTGGATCGGGCGCAGGGATTCCACAGAGAAAGGCCTGGCCTTGGGGCCGCTCCTGGCTTCGTCGGGGTCGTGGGCAAGCGTTATCTCAGCGTAGAAACCGCCGGTGAGCATCCTCTCGTGCTCGTTTACCAGCCGGGGGCTCACCCGCGCGTCGCTCAACCGGAGGGTGGGCAGGGTCGCGAGGTAGGTGTCGGTCTTCGTGTCCAGCCGCGCTGTCACGACGTCTATCACCTTGACCTCGCCGTTCTCCCTAGCCCTGGACTTGAAGAGCTCCTCGTCGCCGGCCCTCACGGTCTTGCTCTTGAGCTGCCTTTCGACTATCTGGAGGCCCTCGTCTATGTCCTCCTGCCTGACGCTCGCGCAGTAACGGCCGAGCAGGAACTCCACCACGTAGGTGGGCACCGGGAACTGGCGGCTGAAGACCCGCACGAGATCCTTGCGGACCAGATATCCCTCCAGCGCGGAGGCGGCTACCTCGTCTATCCGGTCCATCTCATTCATCGCGAGTCGCCTCCGAAAGTTATGGCGTATCCACTCGGCCTGGTCTTCCCCTGACCCGGCCGCCCCTTCCGAACTCCCAGGCGCCGGTCAGGACCGACGCCCCCCCCGGCGCAAGCCAGACCGGACGCCCCCCGGAGCAGGCCAGGCCGGACGAACCTGCCAAGCGGCTTTCAGCCGCGGCCGCGAAAGCCTTACGCCAGCCGGGCCGCGGCAGGCAAAGCCTCCGGAAGGCTTGCCGGGCCCGAGGGGGAGGCCGAAAGGCTCTCGGGAGACCGGGCGGGCGTTCCGCGAAGGGGCCAAGAACCTTGTCTTGACTCGAATCCCAGTCAGATCCCGGCCTCCCCGAGCCCGTTCGCGAAGGAAAAGGGCCGGAAAACGCCTCGTCAAGCCAGATCATCGCCTGGCCCCTGGGAGGGCGCTTAACACGGGAACGGCAGCAACACCCGCTGCGCCATGCCCTGATGGCGCCCCGCGGCATACTGGGCTGAACGAACCAAGACGGCAAAGCAACGTTGCCCGACTCCAGGACCGGCTCCGGCACCCGCCTCCAGGCCGGGGCCAGGCCCCCGGCTCCAGAACGGGCTCAGGCCCAAGCGTACCAACACGGCATCAGCCATCGCGGCCGATAAGAGGGGAAAGCCCGCCCTGGGTTCTTCCAACGCCTCCGCGAAGCCGTGTGGCCGGATTTTAGCATAATACCCTCAGCCGTTCCCCCCCGCGTTAGCCTCGACGGGCTCGGATGGCGCATCCTTAGCCGTCCCTCCGCCAGGCCATCGGCAAACGCGCAGCCCGTCTCTGGCGGCTCGCCTCCAACGGCCCCCTCCAAACGAACCCTTGAGGCGTTCCTTCCGCAGCCCGCCACCCTCACTTTCGGAGGTCCGTCCGGAGTCCGCCCCCCGATCCGCACTTTCGGCGGTCCGTCCGTAAAAGCGCACGAATACGCGCCTTTTGGGAGGCCCTTCGCCAATCAGCTCAGGCGCAGGAGACTGCGGGGCCTCTCCTCGGCCTCCGCCTGTCTTCTGGACATCAGCCAAACCATTCAAAACCTGTATCTTGGTGAATAGCACGGCCGCAGGGCTCCCCTGGGCATTTGGGGCTTCCCCCCGCTTCGAAACGGATCAGGTAATGGGGTTGATTTGGCTCCGTTCCCCCGAGCGATTTTAATCGAAAGTACCGTTCTTTCAGGCTGCGGCTACGCGGCCTTTCCGACCGCCGCCAGCGAGCCCCAAAAACGGCGTATGCCATTTCGCGAATTCATAAAAAAACCTCCGCCAACCAGCCCGTCCCGGCGGGACTGCCGCAAATAACCGGAACTGCCCTGGCCCGTTCTCATCCCTCAATAACCGTTTGCGCGGAAGTTACGATTATTCCATTCCCGTCGACCACGACCAGGAAAGCTTCCTTGCCCTTGTCCCACGTTTCGCAGGGCGCCTTCGCCATCCACAGTTTCCTGTCGCCCTCAGGGGCTCTGAACACGGTATTTTCATCCTTAAGGACTAAAGAGCTTCCAGGGTCATCCCGTGATTCGCGGATATCCAGCGACAGGCCGCTGGCGTCTCCCGTGACCCTGACCAAACAGTTGGAGCGGCTCCATTCATGGCTGGTAATTACTATCGCTTCGCCCGTCGCGGAACCCGCAGGTTTTGTCGCCACGAGACGGAGGGTCAGGCACTCCTGGAGGCTTAGTCCGCCGTGGGCGTACTCCTGGTTGGCAGTAAAGCTGCACACCCCGTCCGGGTACACGTAAAACTGATCGGGGTTCCAGTGCCAGGCCAGCTTGCGGTGCTCGATTTGCGCTCCCGGCGTCACTGACGCGCACCTGCCGCTGAGTTTAACTGTCACTCCGGGCGGCGGGGCAGCCTTTTCAAGGGATTTCGGCATGGAGAGCCACCCGTGGTCGGTTACGACGAATACCCTTATCCAGCCGCGCTCAAAAAGCTCCTCGACGCGAACGCCGATCGCTTGCGTATGTTCCTTCAGCTTTGAAGCGAACTCGGGGGCAAAATAATGATGCCCGTCATGGTCGATATTTCCGTACTCGTGCCATCCTTTACCCAGCCCGTCGAAATCAATTAATTCCTTAATGACGGTCCAGCCCTCCCTCTGCAAAAGGGAAGCATGGCTTTTCGAGTCAAGCTCCCTGCCGCTTTCACGGATTACAGGCTGGAAATCAGCGCTGTCTTTTCCAGTTATCAGCCCTCTTACAGGCGAAACCGCATACTTTCCCGTGGCCGTTACGCTGGGTAGAGCTCCCCATACAGGCTCTTCCGTCACCAAGAAGCCGCCGTCCCTTAGGACTGCGGAAAGGCTTTTGGCGACGTCGAAACGGAGCCCGTCTACGAAAAGAATGCAGTCGCCCGGCTCGTAGTCCTGGACGGCGTCCACGTAAGGCCTGTCTCCGGGATAAGCGGCGGTCTCCGCGAGTTCCTGCAGGCGGCGGGCGGAACCGCGGAGCCAATCGATGTAGAACGAGCGCACCGCCCACGACAACGCGTCTCTGTCGCTTGAAGTACTGAGTTCGGCGAAGGCTCTGGCTACGCCGTCGTCCACCTTCCAACCTCCCCCGACGTACCCGTCTTCAAGATCCTTAACGCCGCCTCCGTTAACAGGGCAGTCGCGGCTAGCCGAAGCCGCGGCGGCGAGATGTTCCAGCGCCTTGGCGAGCGGAGCCTTGCCGACCCCCGCCCAGGGAAACTCGCGCCGGGGAGAGTGCGCCAGTTCCAGCTTGATAATCGCGTCGCGCGCAAAATCAGGCTGGCTTACGCGAAGCTTTGTCAAAGCGGCGCGAAGGTCTTTCTCGCGCTCGGCGTTCCACTTGGGGAAGCCGTCCGGAATGGGGGATTTCTTTGCGGTTTTCGGCGACGGGAGCTTTTCGAGCAAGCCGTGTACGCCGAGGTAAATCTCGTTGCCAGGCGCCTCGCAAAAACGCCTCCAGACCTTGCCCCACTCGCCCTCGTGCCTGGCGAGCTTTTCGGAAACTGCTTCAGGCGCATGTAACTCGGGGTCGAATTCGAGATTGTCCCTGCAATGCTCCGCGAAAGCCCGCCACTGGTCGCCGTTGGCCTCCCTGATGAAATCCTCCTTGTTGCCCAGCCAACTCAGGACGGCCTTGACAGGATCCTCCAAAACTATCGTTTTTATGTAGTTCAACAGGTTTTCGGCCTTTTTCGCCACCTCCGACTCTTCCATCTCAAGAAGCTCCGGGAGCGACATATGGAGCCTCTCCATGACGCGGGCCCGGTTCTCGGGCGTATCGGGGAGGTTCAAGCCAAGCCCCTCAGCTTCGGAAAAATAGGAGTAGACGGTCCAGTCCTTGGAGTTAGACCTCGACCAGAAGACGGAGCGGTACTGGAGCTCGACCAAGGGCTTCAAGGCGTCAGGACAGTCATCCGACGGCCGGAGATCCTGACGGCAGAATCCGGGAACGTATACCACAGGCACGTTGCCCGCCGGGCAAACGAACTCCTCGAGCCTTCCGGCTATGGCGCAGCGTATCCAGATCCCCGGACCCGTACGCGAATCCCTGTCGATGCCTCCTAAGGTCAATAACTCGGGAAGGGCCTCGCGGAGCGAATGGATGCTGGGAAGCCACAGCTCCTCCTTGTCCGTCCAGAGTATGCAGGCTGGCTTGGACTCCGCCGCCGAGTTGTAACTGGCGGAGGACCGGACGGACTCGACGATTTTCTCTTTGACTGTGGCCACTGGCCTTCACCTCTCTGGCTTTCTTCCCCCTCGCCTTTTCGGCCCGGCTCCCTTTCGACCAGACGGCGCCGGGCAAGCACTCCCAGGCAGAAGCCGACAAACCAGATCGGTGCCGCCGAAGCGTCCTCCAGCCTACGCCGACTACGGGGAGACCGGGCGGCTTTCGGTCTGAAAGTCTATCCCACCTTGACCGGCCCGTCCAAGAGGGCGCTTTCCAGTGTGGCTCTCGCATCGTCGAGCCAGGCGCCGATCTCGGCGGTGGTCGTTAAAGTGCGCGACGGCAAGCTGACGCGCTTGGTTCCGGGGGCGCCCAAGGCCATCGCTTCCTTCTTAGCCCTGGCGAAGCGCTCGGAAACGGCGTCGACCGTGGCCCTGAAATGGGCAAGCGGATAGGCCCTCAACGTCTCCAGGAGTTCCTCTACGGTCTCGAGCTTCACCACCGGACGATCTGAGCCGCGGAGGAGGTATGTTGCCAAGATCCCCTCCTGCCGTCCGGAGTCAAGCTTCCTCCAGTCGGAGTCCTCCCGGAGGGCTTTGAGCCCCTGCTCGAACTCGGAGGCGTACCGCCCGTCAAGCTCGGAAAGCTCCTCCTTCAGGGCGAGGAAAATGGCCGTTGTATGACCCGGGACCGGATCCTGGTGCTGCAAGAGCTGGCGGTTCCTTTCCACCGCCCTCGTCTGGGCGACGGCTTCGGAGGCGGCTTCCAGCCCGTCCGCTGCGTCAGCGAGTTCCTTTAGCTGGATCCAGGCCGACCAGCGGTTGTCTATCCGTTCGCCGGTATCCCTCCACTCGCCGATGCGCTCGACCAGCTCGGACTCGTGCGCGGCGATGGCCTTTAACTGCTCGTTTCCGCCCTTGGTCCGGATCTCCTCGATTAAGAGGGTGGACGGGGCCGCAGGTTTTGGAGCCTCGCCGCCTGCCTTGCGGGCGAGCTCCAGTGCCCTCTCGATGAACAGGGGGGCTAACGACGCTTCGTTTTTGTCCTTTGCGGTCAACCCGACCCGCTTGTAAGCCTCGGCGATGCCCAACCTGTCTTGGGCCGTAACTGGAAGGGACTCCCGCCTGAATTTGGCGGCCCCCATGTTCCTGTGATCCAGGGCGGCGGGCGGCAGCTCGCGTCCGCCGTCAAGGGTGGCGGTAACGAGATCGTCCGCCATAAGCACCAGGATAACGCCGTCAATGCAGTCTTCAGTCCAGCCGTAAGGCGGGTCCTGGAAGTGGCGCCTTATGTCCCTTCCGCTCATCGTCGCCGTCAGGTATTCCATCATTATCTTGACCGCGTTGTTGGCCTGCGTTTCGCCGTTGTGTCCCACGCAAACAAGGGGCTTGGCGTTCCCGTGCCTGACTGCTTCGTAGACCTTCCACCAGTCTGAGTGATCGCTCGGCGGGAACAAATCGTAGAGGCGCTTGAAGGACGAAACAAGCGCATCCTTCAGCATCTCCTTCAAGTTATAGCCTTCCATCTCGTGCCCGCCCCCCTGGAAGACCCTCGCCCTGTAAAAAGCCTCTTCCAGGCAGTCGTCGATCACCTTGTCCGCCGCGTCCAG
>JAIRZX010000672.1 GCA_031267005.1 Deltaproteobacteria bacterium | reverse complement strand
CCTTGTTCCTTGTTCCTTGTTCCTTGTTCCTTGTTCCTTGTTCCTTGTTCCTTGTTCCTTGTTCCTTGTTCCTTGTTCCTTGTTCCTTGTTCCTTGTTCCTTGTTCATTGTTCATTGTTCCTTGTTCCTTGTTCCTTGTTCATTGTTCATTGTTCATTGTTCATTGTTCATTGTTCATTGTTCATTGTTCCTTGACAGAATTCCACATGATATTTCTGGAAAATTTAATATTGTTTAAATTTAATTTTCATTATAGCCTTAGGCCCAGACAATATTATTATTATCCGTGCCAAATCCTACGTTTCCCGCTTGGACGGCGATATGCCTGACTGAACCGTGCCGGGAGGCCGGAGCCGGAAGTCATGCCCGCAGCCCAAAACAAGCGGGAGCCCGGCGGCCCAACCACGCCGCGTCGCGCCTCGGAACGCCAACCTCCGTTCCCGGCGCTTGCGCCGCCGCTAGTCGGAATTTGTGTCCTTCCGAAGGTTCGGCTGGCGCGGGCTTTCGGCGCCGCGACGCCATAAGAGACGGCATTAGCTGGCAAGGCGTAATCCAGGACGGCATTAACGCTCAGAAAACGGCGCCTGGAAGCCAGCGGCCTCTTGAAACTAACGCTTGTCGGCGTATTGGAGCCTGTTGCGGCGGGGAAAAATCGCGGGCGGCATTAAATCGATTCCCGGCGGCGCGCTCGTCAGGCCATTGCCGGAAAAGGCAAAGGGACTCGCGCCCCGACGGGATACCGAAGCGGTCCCTTGCGGCCCAAAACGAACGCCGCTTTATCGCCCGGAAAGATTTGTCGGCGGCCATTTGTGGGCCGTTACGCTTTACGGGCCGGCGAGCTTTGCGGCGCCGCAAGCGTTCCGCGGGGCTCCCGCTCTTTTCGGTCGGCTGCCTTCCGCCCTCGACCAGCCTTGCCCGCTCCGGCCATAGAACGCCTTCCCTCCCCCGTGCGGGCTGGCGGTTATGCCCGGGGCTGAAGCGTCCGCCGACGCTCGCGGCGCCGGACAATGCCGCGAGAGCCTTGGGAGCGCCAGGACGGGCGCCCCTTCGGCCCTGCCTTGCCGAGACGCCCTGAAAGCACGTCCGGAAAAAAAAAAGGCGCCCCCGGGGTGACGGGGACGCCTGTCCGAGGCCAGCCCGGCGGGCTCGGGCCCGGCCGGGAACCCATCCTAGAACTTCTTCTTGAGGATCTCCCTGGCCTTCTCGTCGCCTATCTCGGTGATGTAGCTAAGCCCCGTCTCCCGCGCGGTCTCGCGGTTGGCGGCGGCGATGTCGGAGCGCTCGAGCGCCTTCAAGGCGAACTTCCGCTGGCCGGCCATGAGCTGCTGGAGGCCCGCGCCGAGCTTGTCCAGCATGCCCCACATGGCCACCGCGCCGAAGGGGATCTCCTTCATGGCGTCCGCCCCCACCCGGGACTTCACGTCGTGCCAGGCGGCGAAAATGGATTCGGGGGCGTCCCCGTGGCGGGAGACGGTCGAGGGGAGCGCGTCCCAGTTGCCGTTGACCTTGGCCTTGTTCGCGGGCTTAAGCACGCCTTCGATGTTGGAGCCCAGGAAGCCGGGGATCATCATGGCGCGGCCCATGCAGATCATCTTGGCGTAGGGCGCCCCCAGGGCCAGGCCCTTGAAGATGGAGCTGGACTTAGCGAAGCCGCCCGCGAAGGACATGTCGCAGACGCGGTTCCCGTCCTCGGCCAAAAGCGCCGCGTACTCGCGGGCCTTGGAGTGCAGCAGGAGCGGCGGGACCCCCCAGTGCTCCATCATGTCCCAGGGGCTCATGCCGGTGCCCCCGCCCGCTCCGTCTATGGTGAGCAGATCCAGCCCCGCCTCGGAAGAAAGCCTGATGGCGAGCGCCAGCGCCTCCATGCCGTAGGCGCCGGTCTTGAGCGATATGCGCTTGAATCCCAGGGCCCTCAAATCCTTCACGGCGCCCAGGAAGTTCTCGCGGACCTCCTCCCAGCTCCCGAGGTTGGTGTAGCCCAGGCGGCTGTGGCGCGCGAAGCCGTCGATGGACTTGGCCTTGTAGGCCTCGCGGACCTCGTCCTTGGAGCAGTCCGGATCGACTAAATAGCCGCGGGCCTTCAGGAAGTCCGCGTACTCGATGTCCTTCACCTGGATCTCGCCGCCTATGTCCTTGGCGCCCTGCCCCCACTTGAGCTCCACCACCACCTTGTCCAGGTAGTTGCGGGCCAGGTACTCCGCAACGCCGTTGCGGGCGTCCTCGACGTTCAGCTGGACGATGGCCGCCCCGTAGCCGTCGAAGTACCTCAGGTAAGACGCGAGCCTGCGTTCCATCTCGGGGCTCTTGTCTATCCTGCCGTTAGCCATGACCGACTGGCGGTCCACGCCCACGACGTTCTCGCCGATGACTATGGGCACGCCGCACACGGCGCAGCCCGCCGCCATCGCGTCCCAGTACTTGGCGGCGATGAAAGTGGAGCCCAGCGCCCCCGCCATGAAGGGCAGCCGGCACTTCGTCTTGGTCTCCCCCCCGAAGGTGGTCGTCAAGTCCACCTCGGTGAAGAGGGCGTCCCCCTTGGCAGCCGAGGGCGGAGCGTCGCAGGCCCCGTACAGGGAACCCATGATCCTCACGGTGTCGTAGTTCACGCCCTGGCTCCGGAGGTTTCCGGCGCCCGCCGTGATGCCCCCGAAGTCCCGGGGGTAGAGCAGCTCGCGGCCCTTGAGGCAGCTGAGCCAGACCTCGCAGCGCCCGGCGCAGTCGGCCTGGCACAGGGTGCAGAGGCCGGACTCGCAGGGGTTGCCGCGGTTCGCGACGCCCAGGGCGTCGTTTTGCTTGAGTGGTGTCATTTGGAAAAACTCCTGGAAGTGGGGGGGGAGGCCTGGAGTTCCCCACGCGTCCACGCCGGGTGAGGGCGGGCGGGGGGGGTGCGTTGCGCCGTAGTCGCGCAACGCTTCGGAGGCTTTCGCGGGGGTTGCGGCGGGGGCGTCCGCGCGCCGTCGGGCCTGACCGGGGGGGGCTCCGGATCGGCCCGCGCGGGGACACCGGGGCCGACCCGTAAAGGGGGCCGGACTCGGAAAAGCGGCGCGGATTTTCCCGTGCCGGCATATTAGCACCGGAGCCTGAAATTACCAAATAATTTCTTGACGATCGCGATGCCGCAATCCTTTGATTTTACTGTGTTTTCCCTGTCACAATCCCCCTCGGCCGCCCTTCGGCGGGTTCCAAAGCCCTCATTTTGCGCTGCCGGGCCGACTTCGGAAAGCGGGATTAGCGCGCTTTGCCGCACTTTCTCTGTACCGATCGCGTACACTTCAACGCGCCTGTCCCCGTCAAAAAACACCGGCCCCCGCTGCCCGGGCCGCAGGCGTTTCCCAGCCATCACCGGGCCGCCCTCCTTTCATCCCTCCCCTTCCTCTCCCGCCCCCGTCCAGGGCCTTGCCCGGCCTTGCCGCCCGGTCAGATCCCGCTCCAGGCCACCTTCCCGGACCTCCGGACCCTTCCCGGGCCTCCGGGCCCTTCCCGGGCCTCCGGGCCCTTCCCGAGCCTCCGGGCCCTTCCATGATCTTCCGCGGCCTTTCCCGGACACTCCGGAAAGCCCGCCACCCCGGTTCCGAGGCCGATTGCCTAAATCAACCGGAAGCCCAAAACGGCGTCCGCAATGCTTGGCCTTGACCTGCGGGAAATCGTGATTATCATTAAGGAGTGAGTTTCAGCAGACCGGCCCAACATCCGGCCCAGCCCCCCCGCCCAGATCCGTCAGCCGCCCCGAACCACGCCAGCGAGCAGGATCCCAAGCCCGCCGCCCCGCGGGCTTCTCGTTTACTGCCTAACGTCGGTCCCCTCCGCTTCAAGCCGCGGCCCCCGCCTTCCCCGGGCCGCCCGCCGCCTCCGCGCCGCTCCCGCGCGTCCGCCGTTCCCCCCCGCCACCCCGCCCCCCCCCCACACCCGACCCTCATCCCCTCCCCGCGTCCGCCCCCCCCCAAACCCCCCCCCCCCCCAGGCGCGGCCCCCCA
>JAIRZX010000666.1 GCA_031267005.1 Deltaproteobacteria bacterium | reverse complement strand
GATGGCTATACGGGGCCGGGGGCCGCGGACGGCCCGGAAAAGGACAGGATGGCTATACGGGGCCGGGGGCCGCGGACGGCCCGGAAAAGGACAGGATGGCTATACGGGGCCGGGGGCCGCTGACGGCCCGGGAAAGGACAGGATGGCTATACGGGGCCGGGGGCCGCTGACGGCCCGGGAAAGGACAAGGCGGCGGAAAGATCCCTTGAAGCAGGAAGGCGTGGCCCCTGAAAGGCCGGTCCCAGGCGCGAGCGCCGGGTCGGAGGCGTCTCCTGGCGTCCGCCCGGACGGTCGGCGCGAGCCCCGAAAAAAGGCCCGGGGGCTCCTTGGGGCTGGCGGGTTTGGGGAGGCCGGCATGTCCGAAACGGACAAAGCGGCGAAAACTGGCAAAGCGGTGAAAACGGGCAGGGCGGTGAAAACGGACGGGGCGGACAGGCGGGCGGAAGGCAGGAGGCGATCCGGGAGGCGGAAGGCCGGGACTGCCTTTTGGGCGGGTCGCTGGGGAAAAACTGGCCGGGCGTCCGCCCGGGCGGGGCCGGGGCGAGGCCCCGGGGAGGAGGAAAGGGGGGGGCTAGTGGAGCGAAGGGCTGGGTGGAGCCGCGCAGACTGGCGCCAGCCCGGCCCCGGGCTTATCCGGAGTGCCGGCCTCGGCTCGGGCCCGGTCCTTGGACTCCTTGTGGGATTTGACTATGGCCGCGAACTCCATGTGGCAGCGGGTGAAGGAGTCCAGGATGCCCGGGTCGAACTGAGAGCCTTCGCCTTCCAGGATAATGCGGCAGGCCTGTTCGTGGGGCATGGCCGGGCGGTAGATCCGGTCCTCGACCAGCGCGTCGTAGACGTCCGCCACAGCCATGATCCGGCCGCACAGCGGGATCTGCTCCCTCTGGAGGCCGTAGGGGTAGCCCTTGCCGTCGAAGCGCTCGTGGTGGGAGGCGGCAATCATGGAGGCGAACTTCAGGTAGTCCTGGGTGGGGGTGCGGCCGTGCATGTGCTTCAAGATGCTCGCGCCTATGGCCGCGTGCCCCTTCATGATGCCGAACTCCTCGTCGGTCAGCTTGCCGGGCTTGAGGAGTATCTTGTCGCTTATGGAGATCTTCCCTATGTCGTGCAGCGGCGCGGCGCGCACCATCATCTCCAGGCTCTCGTCGTTTAACTCGCACTCGTAGCGGCCGTTCGCCAGCAGGTCTCTCGCCAGGAGCTCCACGTAGCGGCTGGTGCGGATGACGTGGCCGCCTGTGTTCTCGTCGCGGCACTCGATGAGCTCCGCCACCGCCACGCCCAGGATGTTGCTCATGAGCGCCACGGAGTCCGAAAGGTGCGACTGGTAGGTGCTTATGGCCACGTGCAGGTCCAGGCGGTGGAGGAGGATGCTCTTTTCGGCCGGCTTGCGTATGAAGTCGCGCGCGCCGCACTTGAGGCATCTCACCTCGGTCTCCCTGTCGTGCTTGGAGGTGAGGAAGATGACCGGCACCTTCTGGAAGTCCGGGTTGAGCCTCAGAAGCCTCAGGGTCTCGAAGCCGTCCATGCCCGGCATCTCTATGTCCAGAAGCACCAGATCCGGCCTCTCGCGGTTGCAGTAGCTTACAGCCGCCGAGCCTGAGCGCACCAGCGAATAATCGTAGACGCCCGCCAGGAAGCTGGATATCTGCCTGAGTACGGCGTCGTTGTCGTCGACTACGAGGATTTCCTTCATAATTGGGCGAAAAGCCTCTTGGTGGCCTGGGGAAGCCTGGTCTGGACCACGTTGAACGCCTGGAAGATGCCGCTCATGGTCTCGTAGACGTCCACGATGGCCGGGTCGAACTGGGTGCCCCGGCCCTCCATGACTACCCTGTGGGCCTCGAGGTGGCCCAAAGGCTCGCGGTAGATGCGCGGGGTGAGGCACGCGTCGTAGACGTTCACCACAGCCATGAGCCTGCAGGAGAACGGTATCTGAAAGCCCGAGAGCCCGCAAGGGTACCCCCGGCCGTCCCAGCGCTCGTGGTGGCCCTCGGCCATCTGGGCGGCGTACTCCAGGTAGCCCTCGGCGGGGAGGCGCCGGTGCACGTTCCGGAGGAAGTTCGCCCCCAGGATGGTGTGCTTCTTCACCTCCTCGTACTCCTCGAAGGTTAGGGGCCCGGGCTTTAACAGGATCACGTCGCTTATGCCGATCTTCCCGATGTCGTGGAAGGGCGTGGCCTTCACCATGAGCTCCAGGCGTTCCGGGTCCAGCTCCCCGCTGAACAGCCCCTGGTTAAGCATGGCCTTGCCCATGAGGTCCAGGTAGTGGCTGGTCCGGAGCACGTGGCCGCCGGTGTTGGAGTCCTTGCTCTCGACGAGGTCGGCGAAGGAAAGGACTATGTTGTTCTCCAGCTCCTTGCGGGTCTTCTCCAGATCGTTTTCGAACTGCCCGAGCTGGAGGTGCAGTTCTATCCTGTGCAGGAGTATCGCCTCGTCGACCGGCTTGGTTATGAAGTCGCGGGCTCCGGACTCCAGGGCCATTATTTCCGTCTGGGAGTCCACGAAGGCGGAAAGGAAGAGGACCGGGACGTGTTCCATGCCGGTAACCGCCCTGAGCCTGTTCAACGTCTCGAAGCCGTTCATGTGCGGCATGTCGACGTCCAGGAGCACCAGTTCCGGCCTCTCGCCCATGAGGCAGTGGCGGATCGCGTCCTCCCCGGAGCGCATGAGCGAGAACTCGTAGCGCCCTGCCAGGAACTGCGCTATCTGCTTCAGGCTCGACATGTTGTCGTCCACGACGAGGATCTCTTTCTTCATGGACAGGTTTTCGCGCGGAGCTCCCTCCGGCGCCTCCCTTCGCCCGCGCCCCGCGCAAGTCGGCAGGCCGCAGAATGGATACGCTTCTGGTCGCCCTCCGCCGGGGGATCGCGGGGATCCCCGGGCGGCCGGGCCCGGAAAGCGGGAAAGGCGGTGAAGTCGTTTACTTAGGGGAGTCAGGATAGGGACAGACGCGGTCCTTAGGTGTAGTCCCTGGAGAAAGGCCTGAGGGTGCTGTGGGGGTTTGGCCCGGCCCGCCGGGAGGAGGGCCGCAGGTATTATCCGCTTTCCCGTCCCTTCGGCCAGCCGGGGGCTGGCGGGGGGGGCCCGGGACGCGGTGGGAAGGCAGGCCGGAAGGCCTGGCGGCGCGGCAACGGCCGGAAAGCCGCAAAGGCCACGCAGGTATTTTAAGGAGTCCTCCCCGTCGACCGGTTAAGGCCCGGCGGGGAACGATAATGCGCCTTGAAAGGCTTGAATCCGAAACAGGGAAAGCGCGCCGCCCCCGCCCGAGCGGGTGGGCTTCGGGGCCATGTGGCTTTCAGGCTTGAGGGCTTAAGGCCTTAACGACTTTGGACCATCAGTGAGCGGCCGCGCCGTTCGGCGCGGACTGGAGGACTGGCTCAGGGAGCGGAATGGCCGGGAGGGGCCGCCGGATTGTCGCAAAAGTTAGTCAAAATAGCAAATTTAATAGTGTTTCCTTTAGTTTTTTGTACCATAGCTTGCGAAACCTGTCAATACGCCAAAAAACTATAATTCAACAAAATAATAATATATTATACATGCTATTTTCATCTTTATAAATTATTTGATGCTATATTATATGACTATATCAAACCAGGCATAGTTCAATAGGCGTTCTTTCCCGACTCCCATCCCCCAAAATCTACTCAAAACTGCAAGTTTTTGATTCTGCTGCGAAAAACCCCTCCATCACCTTTTGGCGATTTCAGAGGCCAGAGAGCCTGGGCCTGGGAAGCGTCCGGGCAGGGATTTGGCTTAAACGCAAGAGATGTCAATGCCCCGACCGGATAGCGTTGTCCCAGCCGTTCGAGGGGGAAGTGGTTTTTTTCAGTAGAATCAAGGGTTGCTAGGTTCCGTTCACGGGCACAACTGGGGGTATCCGTTCACGGGCACAAGGGAAAGCTGTCCTGTGTCAGGATGGAGTCGATCTTCAGGCAGGAAAGCTGTCCTGGGGCAGGTGATGGCGCTCCTGGTGGAGACGGGAGGTTTTCCTGTGGCAGGTGATGGCGTTTCTGGTGGCGGTGAGAGGCTTCCCTGGGGGAGGGGGAAGTTGCAC
>JAIRZX010000646.1 GCA_031267005.1 Deltaproteobacteria bacterium | reverse complement strand
TGTCCGTGTCCTGGGACAACCTCTACGCCGACCGCCTGAGAGCGGCGGCGTACTTAAACCACGCGGAGTAACGAATGCCCCCGGCCCCCCACGCCGTATTGGACCCGGCGGACAACCTGGTAAAGGTCCCGCCCTTGGACGAGACCGCGTCGCTCGTTTTCTACGAGCCCGCCGACGAGGCCGCCGTGGCCCTCCCCCAGGGGCTGAAGTTCCTCTCGGTCGTCTACGTCCGGGGGGTCGGCGCCGCCGCCGACCTTCTCGCGTCGCTCCCCAGCGGGTCCCCCGTGGCCGTGCCCATGGACGGCACGCGGGTAGCCGCCGGGGCCCTCTCCGGCGAGGGGGTTACCTTCGCCATGGACGGGGCGACCGGAGCGGGTCCGTTTTGGTACTCGCTGAAACTGGAGTATTAGACCATGCCCAAGCCCCGTTACATGATGTCGGTCGCGCTTATGACCGACATACCCATAGAGGACTTGACGCTTCTCCCTTCGGACTTGAAGCCCGGTCAGTCGGTCCTGGTCCTCGACGAGGACGTCCCGGCCAATACGAACGTATACACGCTCCACAACGGGGAGCTCGTCCCGGACTTCAGCTTCGACCGCGTGGGCCGGGGCTTCGACGACGTACTCGTGTCCCTCGTCGTAGACGGCGAGACGGATGCGCGCTGGCTCATACGCCTTACCGACAGGGTCGTGACCGGGGTCGAGCAGTGCTTCGAGCCGGACGTCTCCGACGTGCCCCGAAAGCTCAAGGCCCTGGACGAGAAGTACCTGACGCCTCGGACCCTCGCGGACCTCGCCACGACCAAGACCGACTACGCCATCCAGGCCGTAGCAAGCCACGAGGCCGAGGCGGCCCCGCTCCGCGAGCGCCTGGCCGAGGCCGCCGCTTGGGAAGCCGAGCACGGTGACGGCCAGTGACGTTCCACGTCTGGGAGGCCCTGCGGCCCGTGAAGCGTCCGGGCGGGCTCGTGGTCGCGGGCCAGGCGAGGACGATAGCCACGTCGGGCGCCCACTCCCTCATCATAGACAACACCGGGCACGTGTGGAGTTGCGGGGGCCTTATTGATTATCCTGGGCTGTTGGGGCGGGTCGTAAGTCCTGGAAGCGAGTATGGCGTTAACCTCGGGCGAATTGAGGAGCTGGACAACGTGGTAGCCGTCGCGGCTGCGTGGGGAGATGACGATCCTCTAGGGCTCGGGGTGCTTTCGTTATTTTTGAAATCCGACGGCACAGTCTATGTCTGCGGGTGTAGCGATGTAGGTCAAACTGGAATAGCAGGGGCTGAAATATATCCTTCTATTCTTCTTGGGCAGATACCGGGATTGTCCGACATTGTAGCCATAGCGACGAGCGGGATGCACTCCCTGTTTCTCAAATCTGACGGCACGGTCTTGGCTTGCGGATATAACCGAAACGGCCAATGCGGGGGGGCGAGCAATTACGGTCCTAACTTAGTCGTTACCCCTCAGCCAATAGACTTTCCCTGGGACGTCAGTGGGTCTGATTTAAAAGAAGTGAAAATCGCGGCGATATCTGCTGGCAACAAGCATTCGCTTTTTCTAGGCACTAATGGTAAAACGTACAGTTGCGGAATCAACGAATACGGTCAACTCGCTAAACCCGCTGCTTCTAATTGGGGCAGTTTTAATAGTTATCCCGGCCCGACGTATCTGTCCCCCGCTTATGAAAATTACGTAGGTTCGTCAGGCTTGACCAAGGCTTTGTCGGCAGATATTTTCAATTCGTTGTTTTTGATGGAAGACGGTACGGCATGGGCGGCAGGGGATAACGCTTACGGCCAGTGCGGTTTGGTAGACACTAATTTGTTTTCTGAAGTTTCTCTTGTAAGCGAGCTGTCCGGAGTTCAGGCCGTGGAGTCTGGATCAGGGGCTAGTTTTTTCATACTCTCCGACGGGTCCGTTTCAAGCGCCGGGGACCACTATGACAATCAGCTCGGACATAACGGGGCGAACTTCAGCCTTGCGGAGGTGCCGGGCAAAGTCGTGGAAGTATCCAGCAATAATTACGTAACCCTCTTCAGGACTGAAGACGGCAAGGTTTGGAGTTGCGGCCAGAACGGCCAGGGCCAGCTGGGCCGCGCGGCGGCCAATGGCTCCCTCCCCGGCGAGGTCGTGCTAGCGTGACGGTTATTCAGTTAGTAGAAACTACTGATTTAATTTGTCATATTCACGGTAGCATTGTTTTGTATAAAAACGAGAGGGGTCCTTACAATCTGCCATTGACGAACACCTGGTTTCGCAGTATTTCTGAAATTTTCGATCTTCGTTCCAATCGCTTATTGATGAGATAAGATAAATAATTATGGCGATAGCGATGATACCTACTATTGCACCAATACAGCCTTTGGGAACTTTTTCATATTCCTGATTTTCTTTTTGGCAATACATGTTTGGCTCCTCCTAAAAGCCGACATAATCATAGCAGATCCCGCTGTCGCGTTCCAGTCCCATCCGTAGCCCATAACCTCCTTATAAGGCCCCAGATATGCCCCTTTCCTACGCTGTCTATGACGACACCGCCCGGACCTACGGCCCCTCGGACCCGCTGGCCCCGCCCAAGCTCCCGGCCTGGGTCCATGCCCAGGCGGTCCCGGCCCAGGACTGGGTCCTCTACCACAGCCTGGGCACGCGGAACCTGGATATCCTGGTCTTCGACTCGGCGGGGGAGCGGGTCTACTGCGACCCCGGCTGGGCGGCGGCCACGACCGTCATGATAAACCTGCATTTCTCCGTGCCGCTGTCCGGCACGGCCTACGTCCTTCCGCTTTAGCCAAGGAGATACGATGTCCGTCAAGTATTACGTCCCCCTCGAGGTGCTCGCCTCGCCCACCGCGCCCGCCCACGTGGTCCGCCTCCAGGACCTCAAGGACGCGGTGGACTCCAAGTTCAAGATGCCCGTCCGGGCCGCCGGGCCCAGCAACTACGCCGGGACCTACGCGGCGGGGGTCCTCACCGCCTCGGCCAACGCGGCCCTGGTCGTGGACGGCGTGGCTATGGCCGCGACCGACCGCGTGCTCCTCTACGGCCAGACCGACGCCAAGCAGAACGGCATCTACGTAGTCACCGCCGCCGGGTCCGGGGCCGCGCCCTGGGTCCTCACCCGCGCCGACGACTTCAACGCCACCGGGAAGATCTACTCGGCGGTGAAGGTGACCGCCGCCGAGGGGACCGCGAACCACGAGGTGACCTTCGTCCTCGCCACCGACGACCCGATTACCCTGGACGCCTCGCTCCTGAACTTCGCCGTCAGCTCCGGCAACGAGCCGAAGGTCCTCCAGAAGTCCTTCGACATCACAGGCGACGCCGCAACCTCCAGCTTCCCCTTCACCCACGCCTGGAACACGGCCAAGGTGACCGTGGAGATCATCTCGAAGGCCTCCGGGGAGACGGTGTACGCGGACGTGGCCCGCACGGCGAACGACGTGACCGTGTCCTTCTACGCGGCCCCCGCCGTCGGCGAGGACTACGAGGTGGTCCTCCGCGCGGAGATAAGCTAAATGGCCGTCACCTACGCCGATCAGCTCCGGCTCCCCGGCCCGCCCAGGACCGAGGCGGAGGTCCCGCGCCGCGAGGACGTCCGCCCCTGGATCCTGACCAAGGCCCAGCTCGCGGCCAACGAGTACCCCCCGTCTTCGGGCATCTACCCGGCGCTGGCGTCGCGCCCCTGGGTCCTGGTCACCGACCAGGACCCGGAGGAGTCCGCCGCCGTCGGAGAGAGCTGGGGGACGCCGGGCGTCGTGATCGACACCGGGGGCAAGTGGATAGACGGCAAGACGGTGTGGAAGTGCACCTTCTGGGCGGGGCCGTTTACGCCGGGCCTGACAGGCTCGATCGTCGGGCACCTGCCCGGTATCGACACCGTGGTCAAGACCGACGGCATGGCCTTCGTGGCGGGCAAGGGCGCGGTGGAGGTGAACGGCTCGGGCTTCTCGGCGGTCGTGCTCCCGAACGGCGACGTCAAGGTCTACGGCCCGGAGGGCGAGACCGCCGCCTACCTGCACTTCACCGTGCGGTTCACGCTGGTTTAGGAGGACGTTTTGGCAAAGCTGTACGCCGTAAACCCCGACGGCTCCCTGGAACTGGCGGGCTCCACCGTGAAGCTCTACATTCCGGGGTTAGGACTTGTCGGGAGCTCGGACGGGAGCGTGAAGGACGCGATAGCGCTCACGCGGGCCCAGTACGACGCGCTTCCCGTGAAGAAGCCCGACACCCTCTACTACATAACGGACGAGGTGTAGGATGACCGTCTACCTGGGCGACAAGCGGATAGACGGCGGGAACGTCATGGCCGTGCCCGACTACTCGAAGGTCGAGAACATAACGGGGCCGATTTCTACGCCTGCCGTCGTGACTGGTACCCCCTATACCCATGTGACTCTTAATACCGTGACGGCCCCCAAGACCGGGTGGGTTTACTTTCAGGCGGAACTCGTCCCCCACAGTCGGGGTGTCGGCGAGTACGGACGGGTGACGACGACGGTTAACGGCAGGGCTGTGGGCTTTTCGTATGCCGAATCTTCTCGGGTGGCTGGCGGGTGGACATTTCCCGTCATGGCGGGAGAGGAGGTCAAGGGCGACTTCGGCACTCACGGGGACAATATCTGGGACATCGCCGTGACAGTTCTGTTCTACCCGCCCAAGTTCGTGGCGGTGTAGGGAGGAAGCCATGGACCCCATAAAACTCGTTGACGGATGCCCGCACTGCAAGGACGCCAAGGCATCTTTCCGCGCGACGCATCATAGGCCGACCAAGCAGTTCCCCGTCCACAACACGATTTGGACCTGCGACAAGTGCGATTGCGACATCGTCATAATCGTGAGGCAGAAAGCCTGGACCCACGGGGACCTTTTCGGGTCGGGCAAGTCCTTCAACGATCTGTTCGAGATCGAGCGCAGCCTCCCGGAGTCCGTCCGCGTAAAGGAGCCCGACGCCCAGTGAGCCCCCTCGCCCCCGAAGACTTCTCCGACGCCCTGGCCCGCATCGAGCAGAAGATCGAGGTCCTGACCGCCCGGACCGACGAGCGGCGCGGCCAGTATCTGGAAAAGATAGACGAGGCCAAGAGGAACGGCGCGGCGCAGGGAGTGAGGATTTTGGAGTTGGAGAAGGGCCTGGCCCGGAACGACGAGGCCACGGCCAGGATAGGCTTGGACACGCGGGCCCTGGAAGCCCGCATAGAGGAGATGAACCGGAAGCTGGAGTCCATGCGCGAGACGTTGATCCGGACGTCCGTCATCTCCAGCCTCTGCTCCGGGGGCCTCGCCGCCGGGATAACGGCGGCGGTGATGCGCGTGATGGGAGGTTGACGACTGATGACCGAGAAGTTCGTGTTGAAGGCGCCCGTCGAGGCCGTGTTCTACGACGGGACCAACGCGTACAAGGTGGTCAAGAGCCTGAACATGAAGGGGACTTACATTCTCGAAGACGGGTTTTACCTTCTTTACGAGCACTCGGGTCTCAGAAGGGTTGAGAAGGATTCATGGATCATTATGTGGGGGGAGTCCGGGTACGTGGATACGTACGATGTCCGCTCGTTCCATGAAATGTTTGAGCCGTTGTCGCCGCAGTTCAGGCTGGTAAAGGGAGCGGCGGATGGCTGACGACGAACTCCGGAAAGAGCTGAAGGAGATTCATGCCCGGCTGAACAAGTTCGACTCGGATCTCTTCAGGATACGTTACGAACTCGCCGGGTGCCAGGGCTGGGTGTCCGGAATTAAATCCGTTGCGGAGGACCTGGTTTGGTTTCTCGGCGGGGCCGCTTTTGTCGGGTTTTTTGTCCTGCTGTATCGCGCCTCGCACGGCGGGTAGGAGATTGAAATGACTGATTATTATGTACCTCCTCCCGAGCAATGGGAGCGTCAGCAAACCGACGGTTGGGGTTACGCGCGACCCAGGTTCGGCTATGAGCTTAACGGACAGTTTTTTCCGGGTCCGATGCCGCAACCTGGGGTCGGGCCCTATCCGACCGGAGGGTTTGGCTACGCGGCTGGCCCCGGCCCTGCGGTTCGTACTAGCCAACGCAGAAGGTTGACTGATAAATATTTCGAGCCTCCTTCCGAGCAGTGGCAACCTAAAATGGCTTACGGCAGTCGAAAGCCAATGGTCCAGCATCGTGATTTCGAGAATCGTAGTTGGCTACCCGGTCCGGCTATGGATTGGAGGCTAGGAACTAAATCTCCTTCACAGATGGGCATGTCAGCTTATGTCGGAGATCCCGGCCCCGGTTATTCGGCTCCCGTCCAGAACGTCGGCTACGACCCCAACGCGGGTTACGGCTTCCGGCCCGACGGGACGCCCAAGGGCCTGGGCTACTTCGGCCCGATGCTGGCGCCCGACGGCAACCACGTGACCGAGATTTCCGTTTCCACGACCTTTGACGGCGAAGACGTCCTGTTCCCGCTGGTCGTGCCCACGCTTACCGACCAACAGGTGAAGCGGCTGGTAAACGGCGACTACACGGACCACGACACCTACCGCCGCGCCTGGGACCACGCCATGTCCCGCCGCCGCCAGGGCCGTTCCGTCTGGGCGGAGCCGGGCGAGATCTACCCCCTGCCCCCGGCTTTCCAGCCCCCCGAGCCGAGTCCCGTGCAGTGGCTCACGGGCGACTATCGAAAGTCTTACGACGACGCCTACCGCCGTTACGACCCCTACCCCCTTTTGGGGGAGAGGGCAACGTCCCCGAGTCTCGAATGAGTATCCCTACCCGTTACAAATGGCCCGAGCTGGCCCGCGACTACGTCTTCCAGGGACTCCCCGCCCCGGTGGATTTGGGCGGGCTCGAGAAGATGCTGAAGCACTACGAGATAACTCCCGAGCAGTTCCAGGAAATTTTGGACACCTCCGAGTTCCAGTGCCTTTTGAGTTCCGAGAAGATCCGCGCCGAGCGCTTGGGCGACATCGCCCCGCAGGTTTACCGGGTCGAGGCCATGCTCGGGCCCCTCACCGAGAAGCTGTTCAAGCGGCTTATGAGCGACGACTGCAAGGTTGAAGACATGGTCAAGGGCTTCAGCGCCATCCTCCGCTCAGCCGGGATGGACCAGCCGTCCATAGTGACCACCCAGTCCGGCCCGGCGGTGGCCGTCCAGATTAACGTCCCCGGCCTCGAGAACGCCAAGCTCAGGCACATCGAAGGCACGGTCGTGGTCAATCCCGCCGAGGCGCTCGAACAATGAGTTTCCTCTACAAGGTCACTCCGACGGGCAAAGCGGTTCACGAGTCGGACGCTTACTTGAAGATGCTGATGGGCCCCTTCGGCTCCGGCAAGAGCACGATCATGGCCCAGGACATGCTCTTATACGCCATGGCCCAGCGCCCGGACCCGAAGGACGGCACGCGCTACTCCCGCTGGGGCGTCATCCGGGCGTCCTATCCGAACCTGTCCAGCACCCGTCGCACCATCATGGAGGTCATGCCGGAGCACACCGGGGACATAACCTGCGGCAACGCCCCCTGGCACGGCGTTTTTCGTTTCAGGCTCCCGGACGGGACGAACGTCCACATGGAGATAGAGCTGTGGAGCGCGGCCACGGGCGAGGACGCCAAGAAGTTCCGCTCCGCCAACTGGACGGGATGCTGGATAAACGAGGCCACCGAGATAACCTCCGACGTGCTCTTCGCCGATGCCTCCCGCGTGGGGCGCTTCCCGTCCCTGCGCTCCGGCGGATGCTCCTGGGGCGGCGTTTTGATGGACTTCAACCGCCCGCCCAGGGGGCACTGGTTATTAAACTACTTCGAGCGCAAGGCCCTCTTCACCGAGGCGGGCGAAGTGAAGTTGGATGCCTTCACACAGCCCCCTGCCGCCTTCCGCCGCGAGGACGAGGAGGGCAAGGTCACCTACGAGGTGAATCCGGACGCGGAGAATTTGGAGAACCTGGAGGGCGGGCTCGACTACTACCGACGGCAGATAGCCTTGCTCGTCGCCGAGGGCAAGACTGCCCAGATAGAGTCGCTCTACTGCCTTATGGACGCGGATCTGAGGGAAGGCAAGTCCGTCTTCCCCACCTTCGACCGCGACATCCACGTTTCCAAAGGACGGCTGGATCCGCTCTTCTACCAGCCCATCACCTGCGGCTTCGACTCTTCGGGCATCCACCCCGCCGCAGTCGTCCTCCAGCTCCAGCAAACCCGCTGGTGCGTGATAGACGAGCTGTGCGGCATAGAGATGGGCTTGGAAGTTTTCCTCCACGCCTTCAAGGACCTGCTCCGGTCGCGATACCAGAACTGCGAGACCGTCACCATCTCCTGCGACCCGGCCAACGCCCGCGACTCCTACACGGGATTGTCCCCCGCGAAGATCCTCCAGGACCAGGGTTTCGGGGTATCCATACCCAGGACCAACAACCCCGAGACCCGCATAGCCGCCGTGGCTTCCATGCTGAACCGGAACCACGGGGGGCTCATGGTCTCCAACCACTGCACGAACCTCATCGCGGCCTTGGCCGGGGATTACCATTACAAGCGCCACAGGATTTTAGGCTCCGTCCAGACCGTCTATTCCAACCGCCCCGAGAAGAACGAGGCGTCCCACGTGGCCGACGCCCTCCAGTACGCGGCGCTCCACCTGAATTCCGTCGAAAGCGGGCCGGACATGTCGGCCTTCGCCAAGGCCGTAATCCGCTCCAACGAGCTGAAGCGGAACATCATGGTGTCCTCGTGACCTTCGCCTACGATTCCGGGACCGACAAGCCGGACGTCAAGGCCCGCGACAACATTGCGCGGACCGTCATAAGACGCTACCGTTCCTCGGTCAACTGGCAGGGCACGGAGCTGGTAGGCGGCAAGTCCCTGCGGCAGGTGTTGAAGGAGTGCTACGACCAGGCCAACGGCATACTCTCCCCCAAAGACCGGGACCTGGTCGAAGCGCTCAAGGTGGACGCCTACGTAAACCTGACCGCCATGAAGACCGGGGTAGTCCAGGCCTTTCTCCTGGAAAGCCTGGTCTCGGCGGACGAACTCCCCTGGGTCTTGAAGCCTACCCCCATCCCGGAGCTCTCGGCGTCCGGGATCGAAGAGGCCCTGGCTATAGTCAAGGAGAAGGTTTTCGGGATGGGCTTCCAGGGCGATCTCCAGGCCCTGGTAAACCAGACGGCGGCTGAAGTCTTCCTGGCCGAGCGCGACCGCGCCGAGAAGGCCGCCAAACTCATGGAGCGCAAGATATTCGACCAGACCGTGGAAGGCGGCTGGCGCGAGGCCATGAGCGGCTTTCTCTACAATTTCGTCACCTACCCCTACGGGATAATCCACGGGCCCGTCCCCACCCGAGGGCCCCGGCTCGCCTGGAACGGCGACAAGCTGACCGTTAAAAACGAGACCTACTACCGTTGGGAGGCCGTTTCCCCTTGGGATTTCTGGTACTCCCCCGACTCCCAGGACACCCAGAGGGGGACCGGGGTATGCCTCCGCAAGCGCCACACCCGGCGCAACCTTTTGGAAATGGCTTCCATGAAGAGCTATTTCACCGACCAGGTGCGGGCCCTTTTAGTCGAAACGGACACTAAGGAGCAGTACAACTTCAAGTGGATGAGCCCCAACCCGGACCAGCCGGACGACCATCTGGCCCACTGGGCCGACTGCACCGAGTCCATAGACGCTCTCCAGCATTACGGGCGCTTCTCGGGCAGGGAGCTGGAGTCCTGCGGCCTGACCGGGCTCGACCGGGGGGTCTTCTACGACGCGTCCGTCACCGTCATCGGCGGCTACACCGTCCAGTGCCACGTGTTCAAGAACCCGGCGGCTTTGGTCCGCCCGGTCTTCACGGCCAGCTTCTACCGCACGGCCGACAGGATCCCCAACTCCGGCATAGCCCAGAGGCTCCGGGACGTCGAGCGGATGTATCTGGCGGCAATCCGCTACCTCATGTACAACGCCGCGCTTTCTTCTGCCCCGATAGCCGAGATGGACGCCTCCAGGCTGTCCAAGCACATGGCCGGCCAGGACTTGTCGCGGCTGACTCCGGGGAGCATCTACCTCACGGAAAGCGATCTTTCCGGCTCCGCCGCCCCCGCCCTCCGGTCTTTCGCGATCCCCTCCAACATGGGGGAGTACGCCCGGCTCATGGGGGATTTTATCGAGCTGTCCCATTTGGTAACGAACATCCCGGCGGCGCTCCACGGCACCGCCGTGGGCACGGGGGCCAACCGAACCTTCCGGGGCATGGCCACCCTCCAGGCCAACGCGGTCAAATCCATCCAGGCCGCGGTGGGGAACATAGACGAACAAGTTTTTCTGAAGATGGGCGAGTACCTTTTCAACCTGAACATGCTCTACGAAAAGGACATGTCCGTCAAGGGCGACTGCAAGGTCTACGCCCAGGGGGTAATAGGCTTGCTCGCCAAGGAGATCGAGCGCAACAACGCGATGGATCTCCTCCAAATCCTGGGCACCATAGGCGCGTCGGCGGCCACCCCGGCTATCGAGTGGGCCCTCCAGCGGATCTTCAATTCCATGGGCATGCCCCCCGAGATAGCCGCCCAGGTCAAGCTTGGCGGGGAGCCCGGCGGTACTCCCGACGCCGGACCCCCGCCCCTGACGGGAGACCCCGGTCCGGCGCCGTTGCCCGCCGGACCGGAGGTCCCGCCGGGCCCCCTGCCCCCCCTACTGGCTCAGGCCATCCAGGCCGCGGTGGGGAACATAGACGAACAAGTTTTTCTGAAGATGGGCGAGTACCT
>JAIRZX010000544.1 GCA_031267005.1 Deltaproteobacteria bacterium | reverse complement strand
ATCTGGCCATGGCCCCCAAGTCCAACAGCGTCTACGCGGCCTTCGGCCAAGCCCGCTCCGACGCGAGGACCCACGGCCCCCTGGAGGTCCCCCTCCACATCCGGAACGCGCCCACCAGGCTCATGAAGGAACTTGGCTACGGCAAGGGCTACGTCTACGCCCACAGCCTGCCCGACGCGGAGGCGGACCAGGAGCATATGCCGGACAAGCTCGCGGGCGAGGTCTACTACCGCCCCTCCCCCCGGGGCCGCGAGCTGGGCTTGGCCGCCCCCCTCGCCGCCAGGCGCCGGCGCATGGCCGCCAAGAGGGCCGAGGCCGAGGCCGAAGCCGGGAAAGCGGGGTTCGGGATAGCCGGAGGTGGAAAAGCCGGGGCCGGGAAGCCCGGTGGCGGAAAAGCCGGGGCCGGGAATGCCGCAGGAGAACACGGAGGCGAGAAAGCCCCTTTCCCGGAGACGGCCGGGCTCCCGGACGATTTCCCCGACGACTTCCCAGACGATTTCCCTGAAGCCCAGGACCTCGTCCGCGACGGCTCCCCGGACGCGCCGGACTTCCTGGACGGCTCAGACTGTCCGGACAGGCCGAGCAAACCCGAAACGCTTGACGGCCCCGAGAAGCCGGACAAGCCCGAAGGGCAGGACGACCCGGACAATTCCGACAGCCCCGATGCGCTTGACGGCCCGGACTGCCTTAAGGTCCAGGAGGGCGGCGAGGACTAAGGCCCTGGCGGTCCCGGTGCCCCTAGACGGAGCTTGCTTCCGCGGCACCCCCCAAGGTTCCGGACTACCTCGGACGGGACCTGCCTCCGTTGCCCCCCAAGGTCCCGGACCCCCCCATACGGGACCTGCCTCCGTTGCCCCCCGAGATTTCGGAGCCCCCGGCGCCGTCCCCGAGCGCCGACAGCCGCTCCCCCGCTCCCCCGCTCCCCCGCGCGTCGCCCCGCCTCCGCCGAAAGGTTCGGGAATGGACGCCGCGGGGCCGGGCGGGGGGGCAAGCCCGGGCAGGATCCTTTAGGCGACTTCACCGCCGGTCCGCTTCGGAAGCGGGCTTCCCCGGCCTCGCGGCGCAACCCGGGCCGGGCCGCCGGGACGCCCGGAGCTCCAAGCCCCACTTAAATGAGGAAAAACCATGACGCCACCGCCCGACAGCTCCGGACGCCCCGAATCGGTCGTCTTCCCAGACGGTTTAAGGCCGGACGAAGTCTTGCGGCGCCTGGGCGGCGCCGGGGCGCCATTCGTGGACGTCCGTCCCGGGGCATGGGACGCAACGGGGCTCATAGACTCGGCGCTGGGGGCACTGGCGGAGACGGCCCTCGAAGAGTGGCCTTCGTGGTTCGACACCGGCGAAGGCGCGGGCCCGAGCCCGCTGGAATCCGTCTTCTCTTTCGACGCCTACACTTCCGACATCTTCCGCGTCATCCACAGGGCCGCCCGCGTCCACGCCTCCGATCCGGGCTGGCTCAAGGCGGCGGTGACCATCGGGGTGTTCCGCGGCAGGCCCCCCTTCTTCCCCGACGCCCCCGCCGAGATCCAGGCCCGCCAGCTCCCGCTGGTGCTGGGCGGGAAGTACCGGGTTTTGAGGATCTTCCCGCCCGGGGCCAAGGCCCCGGCCCCTGGAGGGCTCACCGGCTTCGCCAAGGGATGCGAGTGGCTCGCGGGCGAGACGGGCATGAAGGTCCTTGCGCTTATTCCCGACGCGCTGAAGGAAAGCCCCGAACTCGCCCCGGTAATGTACAAGCCCCGCTCCCTGCCCGGCCCGGGCGAGACGCTCTTCCCCGAGGGCTGGCCGGAAGGCCCCGCCGCGGCCCCGGACGGACCTGCGGGGTCGGGAGCTCCGGTAAGCCCGGAAGTGTCCGTAATGTCCGGAGTTTCAGGTATTTCCGGAAGTCCAGCAAGCGCCGAAGGAGCCGGAAGTCCTGGCGGCTGGCCGACGAGAGGGGCCCCGCAGGCGCCTGAAGGCAACTCGGCCCTTCCTTCAGGGCACGGAGCCCCCTTTGGCGCGGGAATGGCTGAAGGCGGGGAAGCCCCGGAAGACTCAAGAAAACCGGAAAGGACGGCTGGGGCGAATAATGGCCAGGGTGGCGATGCCCCGGCGACTACCTTCCCCGGAGCGAGCGAGGGCAGCATCGTCCGAGGCGCCGGCGGAACTCCCTGGCTCCAGCCGCGAGAGGCCTGCGGAGGCCAGGGCGGAACAGCCCGCCCGTCATTCCTGGAGGGACTCGGCGGAATCCTCGACAACGTGGCACCGGGCCACCCGTCACGGCCCGAAGGCGGCCCCCTCGGCGGCACCGCAGGACTTGGCGGGCATAAGGCCGTTCCGGAGGCCGGCTTCGCGAACAGAGAGGATTCTCCAGTCCGCTCGACCGCGTCGCCCGGCCCAGGCCCAGGCCCCGGCACGGCTACCGGCCCGCCCGCCGGGAACGACCCTGTCGAAGGAAACGCCTCCCCGGCTTCCAGGCACCCGTACGGAGGGCCCTTCCGGCCTTTCTGGGACATCGAGGGCAGGCCCAACCCCTTAAGCCCAGGCGAGTCAGTGCTCGCCGAACGGTTGAAGGAGGCCCCAGATCTCGCGGGCCTCTTCGCCTTCAACGTGGCTGTGGAGACTGAGGGCGGGGCCAGGTTCGTAGTCGATCTGCTTTGGGAGGAGGGACGGCTCGCTATCGAAATCGACGGCTACGCCCACCACTCCTCCAAGCAGGCGTTCGCGGCGGACAGGGAGCGCGACTTCCAGCTCATGCTCTCCGGATACAGGGTGGTGAGGATCCCGCACGGGGAGGCTTTCTGGTCGGCGGACGAGGCGGTGGACAAGATACGCAAGGCCGTGGAGTACGTGAGGGGGAAGGCAGACTGAGGGCGGCGGGAGGCACCCCTTCCCCCCCGTAAAACATATCTGGCCGCTGGCGACGGATCCCGGCTTCCCATAGGGACTTTCGGCCCTGGCCAAGGTAAACCCAAAAATTATGACTTGATGATTAACATTACTTGGTGACTTTGTATCCGTTTATGGAGGGAAGCCTTGGCAAGAGGTTTAGAATGGAGGGGGCTAGTGTGCAGCTGCAAAAATACGCGTTGGTATAAATATACATAATTATACCTAATTAT
>JAIRZX010000497.1 GCA_031267005.1 Deltaproteobacteria bacterium | reverse complement strand
CGAAGCCGTCCCCGCCCTGCGGGGGCGCAAATCCGTCCTCTACGGAGATCCCGAAGGGGATTACGCGCCTGCACGACATGAAGGACGCGTCCGGAGGGGCGGGGAGATCCTTTAATGAGGAGAGGTCGTCCAGGACCTTGTCCTGGTCGCCTAAAAGCCTTGCCAGGGACGCCGCGCGGAAGCGCGGGCCCCTGGGATCCATGGCGAAAAGGCCGGAACGGGCGAGTTCGGAGCACAGGAGGAGTATCTCGGCCAAGTCGGCGTCGCGGAAAGCCTCGGGCCAGAAGTCGCGCAGGTTGCGGAGCATTCCGGAAAGCGAGAGGCCCGCCCCCTCGAAATCGCGCTCGTCCGCATGCTCCATGTAGGCTGCGACCAGGGCCACGGCCCTGTGGCGTGGGGTCTCGGCGAGCTCCGAAACCTTCCCGGCGAGCTTGGCCGTGACGGCGGGATCGTCCAAGGCCCTGGCCACCGCCTTTTCGGTGATGACGAAGGGCGGGGGGGAGTCCGGGCCGATGTCTTTCGCGGCCTCTTGGACGATCCTCCCGGCCAGGAGCGAGAGCGCCCCGTGGTTCCAGAAGGCCCTGGCCAGCACGCGGTAGGGCAAAGACGGGCTCTCGAAGGCCCAGCCCATGCGGAAGAGGGGCCCGCACAGGGTCTCCCAGAGCCCCTCCGCCTCCGCCGTTCCCATGCCGACGGCCTCGGGAAGGGTCGAGAAGGGCGAGGCGGGGTGCCTTTCCAGGCGTAGCGATACGCGGCGGCCGGCCAAAAGCAGCCTCAGCGCCCCTTTGGATTTGGCCGTCTCCCGCAGGAGCGCGAGATCGCCGGGGCTGGCCAAAAGGGACTCCATTAAGCCGTCCGCGTTGTCCGCCATGACGGTGAACTGGTTGGGCGCCCCCTTCGTCCCCCGCATGGCCTCCAGCTTCTCCGCGTTGGGCCGCGGCCCGAGCCCGGGGTCCCAGCCCGGAAGCTCGGCCATGTCCGCCGCCTTCATGATCACGGCGCCCAAAGGCCCGTGGCGGGAGATCTCCTCGGCGGAAAGATCGGCCTTGCAGTCGACTAAGGCCGACCAGTTGCCGTCGGAAGGCTTGTTCACGGCCGGGTTCTCCAGCACGAGCTCCATAAGGGTGCTCTTGCCCGCGCCCGCGGGGCCCTCGATCCTCATTACGCCCTTGAAGTCCGCCATCTCCCCCGCCAGCTCCTTTCGACCCGAACGGTCGAGGGTCGACGAGTCCCCGTAGGGTTCGAAAGCCCCGTAGATGCCCCCGGCGGAGAACAGCCACTCCTGGCGGTGGGCGCGGAGGGGGGCGGCGGCGGCCGTAACCGCCATCAAGGCGGTGTCCAGAAGCACGAAATCCTTGAGGTTCTCCCTCGCCCAGCTCCAGACGAGCCCCCTCACCCCTGCGGTGAGCTGCGAGAGCGACACGGCCACGGGCACGGCCGGGCCATCTACAGGGAGCCATTCATCAAGCGCCTCTATAAGGTGCATGTGCGACGCGCCGTCCCCGCCCCAGACCAGGACCGAGAGCGACTTCGCGGGGCCGCGTCCCCAGGCTGGGAGCGGCGGCTTGCAGACGGCCTCCACGGAATATTCCCTCCAGTGGAAGCTCCCCCCGCCCCAGCGCCCCGGCACGGCTTTCAGGCTCTTGCCGCCCCCGAAATCGAACCACTGGACAATCTTCTCCAGGGCCTTGGAAATCTCGGCCTCGTCGGCGTCCTTGGCAGCCAAGTCCTTGAGCTCGTCCCAGTTCTTCTCGGCCGTCCCCGCGCCGGGTGAGACGGCGCCCCGGTGGCTCCGCCCGGCCGAACAAATCACCCTGGCCGCCTCGAAGACGTCCTGGACTCCCTTGAGTTCCGGGAGCGCGCCGAAGAAATCCTCCGCCCGCGTCTTGGTGTCCGGTTCCGGGAGGCGCATGGAGGGCTCGCCGGGGAGGGAGCGGCGCTTGCGCTCGTCGTCGCGGTGCGCGTACTCGGTCACAAGATCCGACGCGGGGTCCAGCTCGTAGTCTGCCAATAGCGCTCCCGCCGTCTTTGCGAGGTTTCCCGGGAGCTGCATGCCGCCGCGGCGGAGGATCTCTATCCTGGACTTCACGCGGTCGCGTCCGCCCTTCGCCTCCTCCTCCGCCGAAGCGGCCGTGCGCTCGCCCGCCGCCGCCGCGGCCGAGGCCGCCCGCACGTCCGCGTCGGGGGCGGCCGCCGCTACGGCCTCCAACGCCTCCTCGGCCTCCGCGGACAGCCTCGCCGCCGACTCCCCGGCCAGCGCCCCGCAGGCGGCCAGCTTCCGGACCTGGGCGGCGGCAGCCTCGGCCCGGTCCTCGGACTCGTCGATCATCCGCCGCGAGAGATCCCCTAGCGCCTGCGCGAAGCTCCGCCCGCCTTCGTCCAGGCGCTCGCTCGCCCCTTTCACGGCCTCCAGGAAAACCGCCGGCAACACCGCCTCGCCCTCGCCCAAGCGGTCCATGAAGGCCCGTCCCTCGTCCGCGCTGTTCCACGGTCCGGAGGCTATGGCCTCCAATACGCTCGCCAAAGACGCGGTGGGCGCGCCTCCGGACGAGGTAGCCCCGCGGCACAGCACGAGCCAGCTCTCCAAATCCGCCGCCGGATCGGCGGCGTGGAAACCCTCCAGCCCGGAGCAGGAGACCGGCTCGGTGTCCCACCTGTCAATGAACGTCCCGTCGGACAGCCCGGCTAGCCCCGCCCGCAGTATCCTCGCGCCGTCGGCGGGCAGGATCTCGCCGTCCCAGTCCCGGGCCTCGCCGAAGGCGGAAAAGCCGCCGGAGCCGCCCGCGTTCCCCCGGTAAGCGCCGGAGCCGCCCGCGCCGTCCCCTCCGCTCCCGTCCGGCGCCCCGTCCCCCGCTTCGCCGGTTGCGGGCCCCTCGGGCATGGCCCGCAGGGCCTTCCCGGCCTCCTTGAAGACGTCGTTTATGAGATCCAGGGTCCATCCGCCCTTCCCGTCCGCGTCGGAAGCGCCGTGGTAGTCCAGCCACTCCTCGCAGAGGTCGGCGGTGAGCACGCAGTAGAAGGCGATGGCCGTGAAGGCCGCGGCGCTGATCTCCTCCTTCTTGCCGCTGCGGCGGTCGTATTGGTTCACTAGCTCGCGCACCCGCGGCACGCCTCGGAGTTCCTCGGCCTCCTCGCGGAGGGCGCGGAGGCCGCTCCCCTCTATGCACCTGTGCAGGAGGGAATTGAGCTCCCCGCCCGCCGAGATGAGGTTCTTCCAGACGGTGTTGGCGGGGACGTAGCTCGTGGAGCGGCGGGGCATGTCCTCCAGGAACTTGTCGGTCCTGGCCTTCAGCGCCTCGCGCCTCCTGTCTTTGTCCCTGCCGTCTATCATGCGCCTCAGGGCCTTGACGACCCCCTCCCCGCCGGCGCGCAGGTTCAAATCGACAAGGGAGTCCAAAAGCCCCCCCGTGAGCCTGTCGGGGAGGGCGACGCCCAGATCTTTTAAGGTCTGAGCCAGATCCTGGGCGGAGCAGGAGGCCGCGGCCTTCAGGATTCCCGCGTAGGCGAACATCGCGGGCTCGGGGTCGCGGGAGGTTTCGGAGCGGTCGGGGATCGAAGTCGAGATCCCGTCCAAGGCCTTCGCGAAAGCGTCCCTGGCGGCGGCAGGGGAAGGCTGGAAGCGGAGCCCTTGGTGCATGAACTTCGCGAAGGGCTCGGGGAAGACGCCCTGGGGCGAAGCGCTGGAGAGCCAGTAAAGGGCCCGGGTATCCCCGTCCCCCGCTAGCTTGCGGCACAGCCCCGACAGGTGCCGCCTGAAGTTCCAGCGGCGGAGCGCGGCCTCCTCGGAATCGAGGGAGGCCTGGTTCGGTCCTCCGTTCGCGTCCGCCTGGGCCGCGATGGCGGTCGCCAGGGAGGATTCCCCCAACTGGAAGCCTGCGCCGTACTCGTCGTCCCCGGTAGGGAACAGCGAGGAGGTGACGAAGGCCGCGGCCGCGTCGGGCGGCGCGCCGTCGGGGGCCCCTTCGGGGGCCGTGCCGGGCGCCCTGTCCGGACGGGGCCGCTTCCGGAAGTCCTCGAAGCCGGCGGAGCCCAGCTCGGAGTGGCTTGCGGGCCCCTGGCCGTCCTCCAGCAGCTCCGGGAAATCATCCAAGACGCGGCGCGCGAGCTCGGGCGCGGTCAGACGCCAGAACTCCCTGAAGGGATCCGCCTCGTGGGAGTACGGTGCTGCCTCCGCCTCCAGGACGGCGAGGGCCGCCCTTTCCGCGAGTTCGGCGGGGTCGGGCTCCGTTTCTTCCTCGGGCTCGGGCTCGGGAGCGGGCTTCAGTTCGAAGCGTCCCGGATCCTCCCCGCCCTCCGCCCCCGGCGGCCCTTGCCCGCCGGATCCGTCCCCGGCGTCCAGCGGCTCGGCCTTGGAGGTCCCGGCCCCGCCGTCCTGGGACAGGGGCTTGGAGGTCCCGGCCCCGCCCTCCTGGGACAGGGGCTTGGAGGTCCCGGCCTCGCCTTCCGGGTGCCCGGACCAGGCTGCCGGGGAAGCGGCGGGCTGAACCTCCGCCCCTTCGTCATTTGGAGCCGCGCCGGGAGGCTGCCCGTCCGCCTCGGCTTTGGCGTCCCCGGAGCCCTCCAGCCCTTCGGGGACTCCGGGAACCTCGGGCGCCGTCAGGGCGGAGTCGAACTCCCCCTTGATGAACATCTTATGGAAAGCCACGCTGAAGTCGTTGTCGAGCGGCTCGAGCTCCTCCCGGTCGAGAGCGTTTTCCGCGTCCTTGGGGAGCTTCAGGAGCCGGATGAGTTCGGCCGCCAAAGGCACCCGCCTCTCCCACTCCTGGTCGCCTTCGGGGAGCGCGTTCAAGGATTTGACCATCGCATTGATGGAAAGGGTGTCCGCCCACTTGAGTTCCGTGTTCGCGATCATGGAAGCCAACGCGACCACGATCCTTTTCGCCTCCCTTAAGGTGTCCAGGGCGTCCATGCCGTCCAGGGCGCGCTCGTATATGGCCTGGGCCTTAGCGGCCCACTCCCTGACGTGGTCGTGGCAGTAGGCCGCGAAAGACCCGCCTTCGAGGGCAAGCGCCTCGGAAAGCCCCGGCATGGACGCCCCGCAACTGGTGGAGGCGATGGCTTCCAAGGCCCCGCGGTAGATTTCAAGCGCCCCCGCGAACGAACTCCAGATTTCGCTTAAAAGCTCCGAAAGCTTGAAGAAGGACTCCAGCGGGCCGGCGTCCGAGCCAGCGTCCCCGCTCGCGAAGCCCGCCATGGCCTCCAGCGCCCGGATCATCCCCGTATCCATGGATTCGCCGTCGCCCGAATCGAACCCCGTCATGATCCTCCTGGCCCGGCAGGCGTCCAGGAGCTCGGCCGCGGCCCGGGCTATCGGCTCGGGCGTCGGCTTGGGGGGCCCGCCCTCCGCCGGGCCGCCGAACTCGAGCTCGATGGCGCCGGAAATGATCTCCCTGGTAAGCGGGCCGTCGGCGCGGCCGGCCCGGCGGAGCTCCAGGAGCGCGAAGAGGAGCAAGCGCCAGCTTCCCGGGGCCAAGGGCCCGGGAAAAGGCGGGGAGCCTATCCTGTCGAGCCAGGAAGAGCACAGGAGGCTCACCAGCGAATCGTCCGCGAGGACCGCGTCCCTCAGTTCCCCGAGGGTTATCCCTAGCTTCCCTTCCTCGGCGAAGGCTTCAGGCGGCAAAGACCCATGGGCCGCCCCGTCCGCTTTCCAAGCGAAATCCAGGATCGCGCTGGAAAACGATTCCGTTGCCGGGCCGTCCGCGTGGCCGGTGGACTCCGAAGCCCCCGGCGCGTCCGGCGGCCCGAAAGAGCCTTGGGTATTTAGGCGGCCTTGCGTCTCCGGGGCTCCGTTAAGCTCCCGTGGGTCTTTCGGCTCTTGGGGGCCACTCGTCTCTTGGAGGCCTTTAAGGCCGCGCGGGCCTTCCGCCTCTTGGGAATCGGTTCGGGAACCCGCTGGCCTGGCGGAGCCTTCAGCCTCCCGCGAGCCTGCCGGTTCAGCGGACCCTTCCGTTTCCTGTGATTCTTTATCCTCTTGAGGTTCTTTAATATCTTGTGAATCCCGCCGTTCTTCAGGGCCTTGTGAATCCAGGGCGCCTTTATCCTCTTGGGAGGCACTTTCCTGTCCGGGTTGACGAGTTCCGGAGGCACCGGCGGCGGCCGGATTATGGACTCCGGTGTCGGCGGGTCCTTCCGGGCCTCCGGGGGAGCGCCGGGCACGGGCGAAGTTCAGATCGTCTAAAAGGGCCTCCACGCAGTCCTTGCGGTTCAATACTGTCCTGAGCCATCCCGGGGCCGGCCCGGCCTGGACATGCGATATGGGGCCGACGCGGCCGCCCGACCCTTGGGAACCCGAATTACGATCATGCATCTCCGGCGTCGTATGATTTTGGTTTTTCATAAAAACTCCCCAGGAAAGGCACCCGGACAACGCGTCGCGCGATCTGCCCGATGTTGCAGCGGCTGGCACCTCGGTATGCAGTCAAGCTAAACCCTACGGCGGATTTTGTCAAGCCTGTCCCGTGCCGATCAGGAAGTTTCCCTTGCCCTTCCCTTAACCTTGCCGTTTCCGCCGTTTTCGTATTTCGCTCCTCTTTCGCGCCAGAGTTATTTTAAAAAATTACAATTATTTTCGCGCAGGTTTTCCGAGCCGGAAGCGGCCTCCTTTTTTACAGGCTTGCGTTACGCTGGCTTGTTGAGGAGCGTGGGGGAAAAGCCAGTTATTCTTGATAAAGCAATGCTTGCATGAAATAGTCCCCGGCTGGCTTTCAGGACAATCCGTCTCCGGAGCATGATGATTTCCGATATTCCTTTGAAGTTTATTGCTACGAATTTTTAATCGAATAAATTGATTTTCCCCCGCACTTGACTCTTAATCAGCGCATGCCGCCCTATAATGTCCAGTTCCAACCGCCCCTGAACGCCCCGTTAGCCTTAGAGCCCTTTTTATCGTTTCGCGCGCTTTCCTATTCCTTTTCCCCTGCCCTGCACTGCCCTGCCCTGCCCTGCCCTTCCCTGCCCTGCCCTGCCCTGCCCTGCCCTTCCCTTCCCTGCCCTGCCCTTCCCTTCCCTGCCCTGCCCTGCCCTGCCCTGCCCTGCCCTGCCCTGCCCTGCCCTGCCCTGCCCTTCCGTCGGACTTACCCGGCCCTTCCCGACGGACCGGACGGCTTGTCCCCGGTATTTGGCCATTTCAGCGCATTATCGATTTTCACCGAATCAGCCTCGCCCGTCTCAGACGTTTTCGCGCCGTAACTCACCTCAGGCCTCTCTTTATCGCCTTTCAAGTTAAATATTTAAATATCGCAGAAATCGGTCCATAGCAAGGCAGTATCTTGGATAATATTTTAATGATAAATTAAAATGGCAATATTTAGCGTGTTTTCGCTTGTATTTTATTGACTCTTTCCAAAGCGAGGCCCGTCTTTATTCCGGAACGCCCTGTTATCGCCTGCGACCCGCTTCCGCGTCCGTTTCATAGGACAGGCGGAGGAGCCAGACGCGAGCCGTCCTCAGGCCGCCAATCATAATCCCGCCACTCCGCCTTACCGCCCGCCCGCGCCGCAAAACCGTGGAGTGACGGAAAATATATCGCCGCTGCCTGCGTGCCCGCTAAATTTAGAAATTGTTGCTTGCCAAATCATTTTTGCCCCTCACGGGCATGGACGGTCTGCCCGGCCCAGCCTCCCGGCCAAGGCCTGAGCCTGAACTTGACTCCCGCCACCGCCCCAGCCGAAGCAAGCCTTTCCCGACCCCTTGGCGCCTTGCCTCCTTCGCCGACGCGCTCCCCCCCACCCAGCCGACGCCGCGCTCGCCGTCCGATAAGCCCGCCAGCGGCAGGATGCCCTGGTGACGCGGGAAGCGGCGGACCCCGAATTTCTCGTTGCGGAACGCGGCAACCCCCAGACCCTCCGCGTCAGCTGGGGAAATCAGCCGGGTCTTTAGGCGCGGCCACAACCTAGGGACGCAACTTATGGGTTTAAGGATTAAGGAAACTGAGATGGCGTGGCTCGGTGGATACGCCCGTATCCTGTTTTAACGGAATTTGTTACAAAATCCGGACATCTTTACATGCCTATTATTACGGAAAGAACTTGGCAACGGAAATTTAATTCCCTCTAAACTCTAGGGGTTAAAATCTGCCCTGGGCGAGCCCCCTCCGAAGGGGCGGGGGCTCGGGGCGGCGCTTGCGGTACGGCGCGATACGGATCGACAATTTAGCGGGCGTCCGGTTCGGCTCCCCGCGAGGCGTCCGGGGCACGGAGGCTCTGACCCGTCCGTGATGGCTCGCTTCCGCCATCCGGCCCGCCGTCCGGCTCCGCGTCGCTGGGCTGGACGGGCGGGGAGGCGCCCTGGCCGGGGACCTGCGGCGCGATCGCCCTCCCCATGACAGCCGCTATTTACGCTGGGATGCGGAAAGTCCGTATTCCCTCAGTAAGGCTCCGTTGTAAGGAACTGGTATGGCCCCGGGAAAGTTACCTTACAGGTTTTTTCTTCCTGGGGTTTGCGGCTCATTCTTAGCTCCTTGAGACGTCCGGTCGTTTCCAGCGCGGCGTACACGGGAGAGCGTCGACGGAAAGAGGCGTATCGGCGCCGCGAGGCCATGTAATTAAATATTTTCGTATCCAAGCATACGCCAGGCGATAGCTTTCTGTTGGGGCTGTCAAAGTTTCCATTTCAACCGGTTCGCGTCGGACGGCCGAGGCATTCCTCCGGAAACACTCCGTATTGATTTTCGAAACGACATCAGTCAGCTTCTTAACGGGCATGTCGACAGCAGTGATGATTGAAAAGAATTGCTTCGCCTGCAGGTTGCCCAACAGTTCCGGATAGACGCTTAACTCGCTGCCGCATTTCATTTCGTCGCGGCGGTAAAGCCGGATGTTCCGCATGATGGATTCAAGATCGCAATCCAGCTTGACAATATACAATCCGATCTTTTGAGCCTCCGCCCGGCTGACGGGGTACCCGTGGCGAAAAATCGGAATTGAGCGCCTTGGCAATAGATTCAACCTCGCCCTTGTTTTCCAACTCATGGGTTTCCGGCAGTTTAACGCTTGACGTATGCCGGAGGCGTTTGGGCTGCCAGACGTCGCAAAACGCAATGAGCGGCCTGCCTCTGAGCTTCCCTCAATTCTTGAACAATATTAACATCTCATCGTATCCCAAGAGCATTTCCTCCTTCTGCGAAGACTGCCGACTCCGTTTAAGATGACTGCCGTCCCCGGGCACGGACCTTCCGCGGGGGGCAGTTGACGGCGTCGTTGTGTCCCCCCGCAGACGCGGCGCGAGAGGAATTGGTTGCGGCCAGTCCCGGTCTCTTTGCCTCTAATCGTGCAGGAAATCGTAACGGGCTGATCCGGGCGCGCAGGAAAAACGGTCCCGGAGCGCCCGGAGGCTGGCTCTGCCGCGAAACACTCGGGGGAGCATGGTCCGCCCCGGCGGCGGCGGGGAGGAGGAGGAGGAGGAGGAGGAGGCATCACCTTTACCGATTGGGGCTTATATGCCCGCGGCTTCGCATGCCCGGCCAGGAACTGGTTTTGACGGTAGCCTCCACCGGCTTGCGGGCGAGATTTAAGCTACAGACTTGTCGCTTGACGGGCGGGCGTCCCGACTGTTCACTTCCCCGGATACGGTCGCGAAGCGTCCCCGCTCTCCGGCAACGGCTCCCTGCGGCCCCAGGCCGGAGGCATGCGGCTGGCAGGGGAGACGCGCCCGGTCCAATCGGCCGCAAGCCCGCAGACGGGCTTTCCGGACGGCAGGAGCGGGGCTGACCGCCTTCGGGGGAGGGCACGGCTCGGCGGGGAGCCGGACGACGGGGGCTCGCCGAAAGCTTGGACTGGCGGCAGGGAATGAGAGGCCGACAGGGGTTGAGGCTGCCAGACCTAACGAAGGGCTTGGACTGACGGCCAGGGCCGACAAACACGTCGTTTCCGCGAAATCATAAGAAAGCCCGCTGGAACCCCAGCTTCAGCTTGGCAAGTTCCGGCAGGGCGGGCTCCGGCAGGGCAAGTTCCGGCCCGGCGGCTCAGTCGACCGGCTCGAAGACTGTCTCGTCGAAGTCCCTCACCGGCTCGGGGGCTGGCGGGACGGGGGGGGCCGGAGGATCGGGGGGCCTGACGCCCGCCCTGAAGGGGTTCAGGTCAATCCTCTCGAAGGGCCAGTAAAGCGGCCACATGGGGTGGGGCGTGACGTTCGAGAGCCTCCTGTCGGCCACGACGGTCTCGTCCCGCTGGTACAGGAGCACGTAGGGGCGCTGCTGGGAGGCGTAGGAGGCCAGGGACTTGACCCGGCCCTCGCGCTCGGGGCGGGAAAGGGAGGCGTCGAAGGAGTCGATGCGGTTGTCGGACGAGGGATCCGAATAGCGGGCGGGGTTCGAGAAGACCCCGGCCCTGCTGTCCAATATCCTCCCCAGCCACATCTCGGGGGAAGGGATCTCAGGGTGGCGGGTGCCCAGGTACATGTCGTAGGCCTCGCGCTCCATTATCCCCTTCCCGGAGGAGCCGGCAAGCGGCGCCACGTTTACCGGCGCCCCCAGGGCGCCCCAGCGGGAGGCGAGCCAGCGGGCGTCCGCGCAGGCGCCTTCCTCGGCGTCGTGGCAGGCTATCGTCAGGGGCGTCCTTGGACGCCCGGCCTTCTTCATAAGCTCCACCGCCCTCTCCTCCGCCTCGGCGGGCTCCGGGCCCTGCCGCGGCAGGGGGGCCGGGGACCCGGCGAAGCCGCGAGGCAAAAGCCCCTGGGGCCTCACGGGCATGTGGGAGAAGGCCTGCTCCGCCGCGAACGCCAGCGCCTCGCGGGCCTGGGGGTCTTTCAAGTACCCGGACTTGAAGTTGAAGGCGAGGTACCTGACCGTCCAGGTGGGGTAACGGCGGATTTCCGAGCCCCGGGGGACGGAACTCTCAGGCAGGGGCCCAGGGAGGACGGCCAGGTGGGCCTCCAAGGACTCGTACAGGCCGAGGCGTTTGGCCGGGTCCGGCTCGTAGCGGATCTCCACCCGCTCCGGGGAGGAGGCCTTGGCCAAGTCGGCCCTCCTGGCCATGACGGTCGTTCCCGGCTCGGATGGTTCTGCCGCGTAGCGTCCCGAGCCCAGGGTGCGGTCCTTCAGGTAGTCCCTCGGAAAGCCCGACAGCTCGGGCGAGACGACCGAGGCTTGGGGAAGCGCCAGGGAAGCCAGGAAGGGGGGCCAGGGCCTGTCCAGGATGAACATGAAGGTGTAGGGCCCGTCTATCCTCATGTACCTGAGATGGGGGAAGAGCGCTTTGCCCGCCCCGGAAGCCATGAGCCTGTCGAAGGAGAAAAGCACCGCCTCGGGGGTGACGGGCGATCCGTCCGCGAAGCTCTCGCCTTCCCTCAGAATCACGGTATAGCGCAACCCGTCCTCGGAGACCCTGGCGGTCCTCGCCAGGGAACCCGTGGCGTCCAGGACGCTCGATCCCTCCTGGAGGTCGAACAGCCTCCGGTAGGCGTTCATCACGACGGGATAGGCCCCGGGATCCGGCGGCCAGGCGTGCGGGTCGAGGGTCTTGGGGGCCGTCGGAAAGACCAGCTTAAGCGTGTCGGCCGCGGCTTTTGAAGCCAGAGGGGGGAAAAGGGCGAAAGCGAGGGCCAGGGCCAGGGACAAGGTCAAGGCCAAAGCCCGCGCCGGAAGCGGAGGGCGGGGAAAAAGGCAGGAGGG
>JAIRZX010000364.1 GCA_031267005.1 Deltaproteobacteria bacterium | reverse complement strand
TCCTCTCCTCTCCTCTCCTCTCCTCTCCTCTCCTCTCCTCTCCTCTCCTCTCCTCTCCCGGCCCGGCCCGGCCCGGCCCGGCCCGATCCCCTCAGCCGCCAGGCCACCAAATCGCTAATGCACCAGCCCTCCCGGCTTTATCCAGACAGGAGTTTCTGCTAGCATTCCAATTGCAAGGGCGTCCTGACCCTGACGCGCCCCCCATGACCCGTCCGGGCACCCGCCGCCAGACGGGCCACCGCCCGCCGACGGGCCCGTGCCCCCACCCCAGGACGGGCCGCGTTTTCCCCATTACGGCGATTGATACTAAGGAACCATATGCCCTCCCCGCCCTCCGGCGGCGGCCGGGGCCCCGGCAAGGACGGGGCACCGGCGGCCATATTCGATCTGGACGGCACCCTCCTGGACACCCTCCCGGACCTGCACGGCTCGCTCAACAGGGCTCTCGCGGCCTTCGGGCTCCCGACCCACACGCTCGACGGGGTCCGGGCCATGGTGGGGAACGGCATAGCGAGGCTGGTCCGGGACGCCGCCCCGGCGGACAGGCGCGGGGAGGGCTTCCTCGGGGAGCTTAAGGCGGCCTTCAAGCGCGACTACGCCTCACGCCAGCTGGAGCTGACCCGGCCCTACCCGGGCGTGCGCGAGCTCCTGGACGGTCTCGCGGGCATGGGCTGGCCCATGGCGGTCCTTTCCAACAAGGACGACGACAACTCCAAGGCGGTCGTCGGCCACTTCTTCCCGGGCGTCTTCGCGGCCGTGCTGGGCGCCTCGCCCTCGCGCCGCCCCAAGCCGGACACCGGGGGGGCTTTGGAGGCCGCGGGCATCCTGGGAAGGGCGCCCGGGGACGTCTTCTATCTTGGCGACGGGGAGAACGACATGAAAGTGGCAGCCGAATGCGGCTTTGTGCCGGTTGGCGTGGGCTGGGGCTTCAGGAGCGCCGCCCAGGTGCGCGCCGCCGGGGCCAAGGCGGTAATAGAGCGCCCTGGAGAGTTCCTGGGCCTATGGGAGGGCTTGCGTGCTCCGTCCACCTCCTAAGCCGGACAAGCGCCCCCAGGAGCCTCCCCCCCCGCCGTGGGCGACGGACCCCGACGGCCTTTTGGAGTCCCGGCCGGGGCACGTGCGCATGGCGCTCACGGGCGGGGTGGCCTCGGGCAAGTCCACGGTGGCGGAGCTCCTCGTCGCCTTCGGGGCGAGGCTCGTGGACTTCGACCTTCTGGCCCGCGAGGCCCTGGAGCCCGGCGGGGAGTGCTTCGCGGCCGCCGCCGCCCTGTTCGGCCCCAAGAGCCTCACGAAGGACGGCCGGCTCGACCGGGCCTTCATAGCCAAGAGGATCTTCAAGGACGCCCGGCTCAGGGAGGCCCTGGAGGCGGAAATCCACCCCTACACCTGGAAGAGGATGCTCGAAGAGCTCAAGGGCATGGAGGACGCCCCCTTCGTGGCGGTGGACGTGCCTTTGCTTTTCGAAACGAACCTTTTCGGCCTCTTCAGCCCTGCGGCACTGTGCTTTGCCACCGCCCAGACCCAGCTCAAGCGCCTCCGCGACCGCAACCCGGATCTCTCCGGCCGCCAGGCCAAGCGCGTCATCCGGAGCCAGATGCACCCCGCCGAAAAGCTCAGGCTCGCCCACGCCATCGTGAACAACGACGGCCCCATGCGGGAGACCGTCCGCCAGACGAAAGCCCTGTGGGACCGGCTCGTCTCGCCCGCCGCCAAGTTCCCCCCCAGGGCCGCCGCGCCCGCGATCCGGCCGTCGGGCCGACCAGCCCCCGAAGCGTCCGGAAGCGGCACCCCGGGCGGGCCCGGAGCGCCTTCAGGCGAATCAGCAACGCCCGCAGTCGGGCAAGGCGGGCCTGCCGACCCCGGCCCGGCTCCCGGCCTGGAGCCCGCAGCCCCCGGCCGTCCCCGGCCGGAAACGCCGGCGGGCTGAATGCCCCTACCGGAAGCGGTCCGGCGGCGACGCCCTCCGCCCGAGGACGGCCGGGCACTCCATCCTCCCTGCCGCTCTGGCTCGCCCCCCCAACCCCGCCCGCGCCGTCAGCCCGCGAGCCGCCCGCGCTCTGGCCGCTCCCCGAATGCCCCGCTCGCTCCCCGTTCGTTCCCGGATGGCTCCGAGCGCCCGGCCTGCTCTCTGGACGCTCCGGCCCTCCCCGAATGCCCTGCTCGCTCCCCGTTCGTTCCCGGATGGCTCCGAGCGCCCGGGCTGCTCTCTGGACGCTCCGGCCCTCCCAGAATGCCCCGATCGCTCCCCGATCGCTTCAGAATAGTACCCCGACCCCTCACCCGCCCGACTAAGGACCCCCTAATGCCGCTCTTCCCCCCCTCCGAGCCTCCTGGCTCACCCGAGGACGGCCGCCCCGACCAGGCCTCCCTCGCCCTGGCGCCTCTGGCCCAGAGGCTCAGGCCCAGGACGCTGGACGAGTACGCGGGGCAAAGGCACCTTTTAGGGGAGGGGAAGCTGTTAAACCTCCTGTACCGGAGCGGCAAGGTGGCCTCCCTTATCCTCTGGGGGCCGCCCGGCACCGGCAAGACGAGCCTCGCGAGGCTTCTCACCCGGAACGCCGACGCGTCCTACGTAGAATTTTCCGCCGTGCTCTCCGGCATCAAGGACGTGCGCGAGGTGGTAACGGCGGCCCGGCACACCCGGAAGCTCGCGGGGAGGCCGACGGTGCTGTTCGTGGACGAGATCCACCGCTTCAACAAGGCCCAGCAGGACGCCTTCCTCCCGCACGTGGAGAGCGGGCTCATCACGCTCATAGGGGCCACCACCGAGAACCCATCCTTCGAGATCATACCCGCGCTAATCTCCAGGGCCAGGGTGCTGGTGCTGGAGCCCTTGAGCCGGGCCGACCTGGAGGACATAATAGATCTCGCCCTCTCCGACCGGGAGCGGGGGTTGGGAGCGCTCGGGCTGAAACTCGAACCCAGGGCCCGGGAGTTCCTGATCATGAGTTCCGGGGGTGACGCCAGATCGCTTTTGAACGCCCTGGAACTCTCCGCCGAGCTGGCCTCGGGTCCTGGGAAAGGCGCGGGGGCCGACGCGGCGGCCGGCTCGGCGGCGGGGGCGGGAGCGGTCGGCGGGCCCGAAAGCGCGGGCGCCCCCGGCGGGGCGGGCGGGACGGTGACGGAGGAGATAGTCTCCGAGGCGGTGCAGAGGAAGGCCTGGCGCTACGACAAGGGCGGGGAGGAGCACTACAACCTCATCTCGGCCCTGCACAAGTCCCTGAGGGACTCCGACCCGGACGGGGCGCTGTACTGGCTCTCCCGGATGCTTGAGGGCGGCGAGGACCCGGTCTACCTTCTGAGGCGCATGATCCGCTTCGCCTCGGAGGACGTGGGGGAAGCGGACCCGGAATCGCTGATCCTGGGCGTCTCCGCCTTGGAGAGCTACCGCCTCCTGGGTTCCCCCGAGGGCGACCTGGCGCTGGCGC
>JAIRZX010000344.1 GCA_031267005.1 Deltaproteobacteria bacterium | reverse complement strand
GACGCCAGAGACGCCAGAGACGCCAGAGACGCCAGAGACGCCAGAGACGCCAGAGACGCCAGAGACGCCAGAGACGCCAGAGACGCCAGAGACGCCAGAGACGCCAGAGACGCCAGAGGGGCCCGACCCCGACGCTTCCGCAACCTCCGAGCCTGGGCCTGAGGCGTCCTCTGCGGCGGAGGAGCCCGGATCCGACGGGTCCCCCGCCGGCGCTGAGGCTTCCGGGCAATCCGCTTCGCCTGGAACGTCCGGGCCCGGGCTGCCGCCTGATGCCCCTGCGCCTTCCGAGCCGGACGCCCCCGCTTACGAGGCATGCTCCGGGTCAGGGGACGGTTCAGGGAAATTCGGCGCCTTCAAGGGAAGCGCCGACGCGGAGGGACGTTTCCTCCTGGAGATGCCGTTCCGGGGGAATATCGGATCCACCAGGACCTACAGCCTCGTAAACCAACCCACCGGGAACGTCACCTCCATAGACTTCAACGGCTCCTTCGGAGCGGAAGTGGATGACGAGAGGCTCGCGGGCGGCCCGGTGGGACGGGTGCGCATCGCCCGCCACGAAGCCTTCACGAGGCTGAGCCTTAATTGGCGGGACGCCAACGCTCCCGCGAGGGTGCGCGCCGAGATCCTGTGCCGGAAGGGCGGAGTGGCCGTGAGGCTCTCTTTCGATGAAAGGGGAGGCGCCGCCGAGTGACGCGGGGGTCCGCGGGGCGCGGAACATCGGCGCAAGCCCTCGGGCCGCCATTCCAATGCACGTGCATATTCTCCGGGAACAATTGAAAAAAACCCCCCTGATGTAAATTCCAAGCGACGATTCCAAAAACATGTTGGAGTCCGGCGCACCCGTTGCGTGGTTTGCCGACTGCGGTCCTGCCGACGCGTTTTTAAATGTGTCGTCGCGGATGGAGGCGGAGCTTATTATCGGCAAAAACAACGAAAAGCTTCCCGATGGCCGCGGCAGGCTCGTTTTGACGGAACCCACGCCGGAGACGCGCTGTCCGCCGTCGGCATCCTGAATACCGCGCGGCCGTGTATCCGCGACTGAGTTGAAGGCAAGGCGAAGCATGAATTCACGCCCTCGACAATACCCCAGCGGGCTGGCATTCTGGACGGCATCGCGGTTCAGACGCCGAATTTGTTCTTTAAAGGCTCATCCAAGATCCAGATTCGGTAGTTCTTAAGGAACGTCTGCGGGGACTAGGCAAGAGGCATACCGGCTTCCGCCGTATCGCGGATTGTCACGGCCTGGCACGCTGACATGAAAAAATTGGGAAGCGCGGGAACTCATAAGGAAAAATCAAACTGTCTATAATAATTAATTAGAATGGCAATAACAGTTAAGCCGGCAAACGCGTTCGGGCTCAAGGGCGCCCGTTTCTTCTTATATGGCATCTCTGTCAGTCACGGCTGTATATTTTAACGGAAACCCGGCGCAAGAATGTCGTTGGGCGTTGCGATCCTGGCTATCGCGGGTGCGGCTTTGTTTTAATTGAAAGATATTCCGCGGGATTAAAATATTCGAGCGGAAGTTCCGCCAGGGACTTGGCAAGACACTGCCGTTTCAATTGGATATTAAAAAATGCGCGGTAATTAGTCTTTTTATAGGAAGGCTATATCTTAGATAACATTTAAAATTAATTTGAAATGGCCATATTCCGTGTAACTGGCGCGGACAGGAGAGTGAAGGGGGCCCGCATGGATTTTCCCGGCCGCGTTCCGGAGCTCCTGCCATGCCCCGCGTTACCGCAGGCGGGGCGGACAGCGGAAATTCGGGCGATCGTTTGAAGATGTGCCAGAATGCGAGCGGGAGGATGGTTTTATCGATTATCCGAGATCTGTTCTGGGGGACAACGCGGTCTTGGTTCAGTAACAAGACGGCGGATTATCGCGGCATCGCCGGAACGGACGGCCCGGCGACTTGTCGGTTACCGGAACGCTTGCCGGGCACGCAGGCGATTCGCCTCGGATGCCGTCCCGCATCATCTGGTGTCCTTCCGCCTGAAAGGGGAAGGCGGCGCCCGTAACGGCCGCTTAGGGGATGCGCTCCGTCATTCGTCCAATCTCCGTGCCCCGTCCATTCCTACTCAACCGGCAGCGGCTCGGCGGGGGGGGGGACGGCATGCGGGATTACCGGCACCCGGGCGGGGACGCCGCTAACCTGTACCCTCTAAGGGCCGCGCATACGTTTGGGGGGGGGAACGTGCATGCCGCCCGCGGGAAGAGACCGGCGGGGGAGCGCGGCCAGAGTCGAATCGCGCGGTAACGGCCTATGCGGACGGGGGATGTTGCGGCAGCGATCCTGCCCCGCAAACCTGTATTCCGGCGGCCGTCAGGGAGACCGGAACCGGGCCCTTGCCGAGAACAGTTAACCGAACGGCCTGCGCGCCGTATAATTCAGGACGTTAGTTACTGGTAAGTCAGGAAAAAAAGCCCATGCGGATTCGAATCCGTCTTACCCGGGATATGTTATAATCAAAAGATAAGTCGGTAGCCTGGCATCGGTCGTGGGTTGGCGCCGCGGCGCCGTCGCGGCTTCCGCGGGGACTTGATGGGGGGCGGCGGCTGTATCAACTGCGCGGGCGCCTTGGATCGCCCGGGCCAGGGAGCGCATGCATATGAGAAGCGATCTGATGAAGGCCGGGCTCACCCGGATACCCCACCGGTCCCTCTTCAAGGCGGCCGGGCTCACGGACGAGGAGCTGGCGAAGCCCATAGTCGGGATAGTGAACGCCCAAAACGACGTGATTCCAGGGCATATACACTTGGACACCCTGTGCGAGGCAGCCAAGGCCGGGGTGCTGGCCCACGGGGGGACGCCCCTGGCCTTCCCGGCCATAGGGGTTTGCGACGGCATCGCCATGGGCCACGAGGGCATGCGCTACTCGCTCGTGAGCCGGGAGCATATTGCGGACTCCGTGGAGATCATGGCCACCGCGCACCCCTTCGACGCGCTTGTCTTCATCCCCAACTGCGACAAGATAGTCCCGGGCATGATCATGGCCGCCCTGAGGCTCAACGTGCCCTCGGTCTTCGTGTCCGGCGGGCCGATGCTCCCGAGCTGGCGCTCGGGGCGCAAGATCACGCTCTCTTCGGTCTTCGAGGCCGTGGGCCAGTCGGCGGCGGGCAAGATGACCGAGGGGGAGCGCAAGGAGATAGAGGACTCGGCGTGCCCCGGCTGCGGGAGCTGCGCGGGCATGTTTACCGCCAACTCCATGAACTGCATGCTGGAGGCGGTGGGGCTGGGCCTGCCCGGAAACGGCACCGTGCCCGCTGTCTACGCCGGGCGCGTGAGGATGGCCAAGACGGCGGGCAGGATGGCGATGGAGCTTTTGAGCCGCGGCATAAAGCCCCGGGACATCGTCACGCCGGACAGCCTCCACAACGCCCTTTCCGCCGACATGGCGCTGGGGTGCTCCTCCAACACGGTCCTGCACCTTCTTGCCATCGCGCACGAGGCCGGGATCGCGATGGATCTGGAGTCCATCAACGCGGTCAGCCGCGCGACCCCCCACCTGGTGAAGCTTTCCCCCGCCGGGGACGCCGCCCTGGCGGATTTGGACCTCGCGGGAGGGGTTCCGGCAGTCTTGAAGGAGCTGGAGAAGGAGGGGCTCATAAGGGGTTCCGCCATGACGGTGACCGGGAAGACCGTCTCCGAGAACCTCGCCTCGGCCGAGAACCGCGACCCGGAGCTCGTGCGCTCCAAGTCCACGGCTTATTCCCCGGACGGCGGCTTGGCCATACTCTGGGGGAACCTCGCGCCCGACGGCGCGGTAGTCAAGAAAGGTGCCGTCCTCCCCGAGATGATGACCCACTCCGGTCCCGCCAGGGTCTTCGACAGCGAGGAGGACTGCACCGGGAGCCTCCTGGACGGGAAGATCAAGCCCGGCGACGTGATAGTCATACGTTACGAGGGCCCCAAGGGCGGACCGGGCATGAAGGAGATGCTGACCCCCACCGCGACCCTTGCGGGCATGGGCCTCGACAAGACCGTGGCCCTCATAACGGACGGGCGCTTCTCCGGGGCCTCGCGCGGGGCCTCCATCGGCCACATCTCCCCGGAGGCCGCGTCGGGCGGGCTCATCGGGCTGGTACGCGAGGGAGACCTGATAGCCATAGACATCCCCAACAACTCACTGGAACTGAAGGTGGACGGCAAGGAGATCGAAAAGAGGCGCTCCGGCTGGAAGCCGGTGGTTAAGGAGGTGCCCAGGGGCGTGCTGTCTCGCTACCGGAAGATAGTCACCTCGGCGAGCGCAGGCGCCGTGCTCCAGGACGACTGAGGCGCCGGCTCAGCGGCCTTCCGGAGGGCGCCGGGGCAAGAAGGGCCCTCCCTCCCTCCCTCCCTCCCTCCGCCGGCTGGCCGTCCCGGAACACCGGCTCCGGGGGCGCAATGTCCGGACCGTCTCCGGGTTGCCGATAGCGCCGTAACCCGTCGGCGGGGCGGGATCGCGCGGGCGCCGGGAGCGGGCCGGGGCTGGAAACGTTCCGTTTTTTCCCCGGTTGCTTGCGCACGGCCCCGGGACTTGCTTGAGGCCGGGCCGGGCGCGCGCGGGTTGGCGCGAGCCGGCCGTCGACGCCGCGCGGACACGGGAGCGCCGTCTTAGGCCCTTCCCCGCTACGGGCCGGAACGGCCCGGAGCGGGGAAGGGGGCGGAGCGGGGAAGGGGGCGGGGCCGCGGGAGGCGTTCGGGCAGGTGCGGGGGAAATGACGGGCCGCCGAAACAAAGGCGCCCCGCGGCGCGGGGAGTTTCGGGCAACCGTGACAGGCGCGGGTAGCTTGCGCCGAACGGGCCGGTTCGCCGCGAAGCGGCATCCAGTCCGGCGCGGCCAGGCCGACGGGGCCCATGGTTAGGAACTTCGTGCCGAGAGGGGAGCCAAGCCAAAACTGACGGTCTCCGGTACCGGCCTCTCACGTTCTTTGGACGCGGAACGCGACAGGCGGCGCCGGCGGCCCGAAAGGCAGGGGGGAGCCAAAGGAACCCGGGGAGGCCGCGGGGGCCGGGGGCCAAAGGAGCCTGGGGAGCCGGCGGAAACCAGGGGGGGGCTTACGGAACCATAGGGCAAAGGCAAACCGTTTAGCGCCTGGAACCAGGGAAAACAGGGCTCCCAAGGATTCAAAGCACGCCATGGACCCGCCGCCCCAACTGCCCGTGAGGGCTTCCGCCGGAGGCGGACTTCGGCGCCGCGGCGCGAGAGGCCTCGGGCTGGCGCCGAACGGCGGCTTTGGAGGGGGATACCGGAACTGCCCGCATGTACCCGGGGCGGAAAAAGGGGCCAGTTGGGGAACGCCGACGCTCCGGTCCCGGGGCCGAACCGGAGACAGAGCAAGGCGCAACTTTAACCCGCTCGCGAGGGAAGGGGAAGGCGGGGAGCCTGCGGAGCTTGCCGCAGTCTCCCGCGGGGTCGCCCGGGCGGCGCTTCCGCAGGAACGAAGCCCGCAGTTGACACGGCGCGGGCCGAATGGCTAACCTGATTCAACATGCTGAAGTTTTGGCCCTTGCCGAAGGATTGGGCCGGTAAGCCCGCGCGCGGAAGCGTTCGCTCCGGGGAGAACAGACCGGTCCGAAGCGGGTTCCCGCCGCGAAGGAGTCGTCGATTGCCGGATATCGCAAGGCCTTGCCCCCGTTGCGGGGGCGAAATGAACAGGGATTTCGGGGGCCTTCTCTTTGTATGCCCTCAGTGCGGGTCCGTTGCCTGGAAGTCCAGGAAGTTCAGAAAGCCTCCGGAGGACATGAGCTTCCCGCCCGTCGCGGGGGAGCCCCGCGATGCGGACGAGCCTTTCGGAGGCAAGGAGCCGCGGGCGGAACTTTACGGCGCGTCGCCAGCGGCTATTTCCAGCGAGCGGCCTGCGGCCTCTTCCGGGGAGCCGCCTGCGGCCTTTTCCGGGGAGCCGCCTACGGCCTCTTCCGGGGTGCGGCGAGCGGCCGATTCCGGGACATGGATACCTCCGGTCCGGCCTCTTGCCTGGAGCGGCTTGTATGTGGGCGTGACGGGGGCGGTCGCGTTTGCGGCGCCATTGACGGGGTTGTTGGATCCTTTCGCAAGCGGCTGGCTTTTCATTTTGGCGTTGCTGGCGATTGCCGGTTCGATTATTCTCGCAAATTTGACTTTGTCCCGTATGAAGTCGGCGGCGTTGTATCCGTTGTCGCTATTTTTCGCGATCTTCCTGGGCCTGTGTTTTGCGGCATGTTGCCATCGTTTCTCCATCAGGGGCGTTTGGGGCGGGTTGTTTTGCGGGGCCGCATCTATCTTCGGAAAAGTAATTTGCCGCTCCCTGAAAGGCGGGTGCAGGAAACAGGATGAATTTACAATAATGGCGATTGCGTCGATCGTTTGCCTCACGGTTATTACGGTCGCGCGAGGGTTAAGGGGGCACATGGACTTTTGGGTCGGAAGCATGGGCGATTTATTTATCTTTTTCCTGTTCCTGGTTTCGTCTTGGATAGGATGTTTATACGTCGATAAAACCCGTATATACGAGGCGGGCGGTGCTCCCAGGGCCGCGCTGGAGGGTTACCGGATGTCGTTAATGGTTGTGTTTTTGATCGTAGAGGCCGGTTTTAAGAAGGTTCGCGAGGCTCTCCCGGGGCGCCGGGCGCGGGCCAGAGGCCGGATGGGCGGCGGCGGAGGCCGGGGGTAGCGAATTTATCCGAGCGGGACAATTGAGAACCGGCCGGGCGGGGGGTGGCTCCTGCGGTTCGCTTAAAATTTAACGCCGCTCGAGCCTTATGCCAGGAGGATGCAGTTTCCCCGGAAGGCGTTCCGCCGGGAAGAAGCGTCCGTTTGCGCGGGGTTGCCGGCCGCCCGGCCGTAACGGTTACGGTGTTGACGGCGAAGGATGCGGCGCATCTGGGAGGGACGGCCGCTTAACGGCGGGGAGAAACCTTGATTTTAAAAAAGGAGCGTATAATCGGCTCTTCGGCGGCCGCGGGCGGGCCCTGTTATATCCGCCGCGGGAAAAGGGCTCCTTGCAGCCGGGGAGCGTAAACCCCAAATCGCTTTTTTTAGGTATGCACCATACAAGACCCTTAGCTAATCCGGGGACGTGGCTGCAGTTTCAGTTTTCTGGACGGCGGCTGCCGTCGGATCGGGGTTTACGGTTTTTCCGTAATTTAATGAATTCATGCGGGCTTTGAAGTAATTCGGCGGCGGTACAACTTCTTATCCTCACGTGCGTCCTGCCGCACACGGCTACAGCTACGGCCCGGACCGGATTTTTGTTAACAACATAAGGCAAGAGATAACCTTTTTTGATTATTTGCCTGAAAGTCGCCCGAATGCAGGAATCCATCTTTTTGTTGTCCTGGGCGGAAATTCCGGGCGGCAGGTTGGCGGAAACGGGTGAACTTGAGGTAACATCCTTTTCGTTATCGGATTTGGCATATTTTATTTCGGTTATCAAAACTGTATTATCCGGAGCCGTGATTACAAGATCTACGATACCTCCGGCAATATTGTGTTCAGGATCTACCTCGAAATCTGACATCTTGAAAATGGATAGCAGAATTACGCGGCATAGGAATTCTGTTTGGGCATGTAACGAGTGTGGTATAACGCTTAAGAAACCATGGAGAAGTTCTTCGGCGCGTTCCGATTGGCCCTGACAGAAAGCGTGGCAGAATTCTTTGGTTCTAATTGGATTGAAAATGTCTTTTTCAGCAGACATTATGGGGATTATATGGCGATCAACGTAATTCTTCATGATCGACATGCCGACTTCCCTGTTAGGGACTGTGAGATAGAGTTTGGAAAACTCGTCTGATTTTTTTCGCTTGCTAAGGGTAAGGTAACCCGTCTGCAACATAAGCGCTATAGGGTCGATATCGCCCGCGTCCTGGATGTCCACGCTTCCGCTGAATTTTTCGTTACCGGCAAACGCTTTGGAAAAGATATCATCTCTGATATTCAGTTTTTGTAGAAAATTAATTCCGCCAGTACGAAACCAAAAATTATCGAATTTACGATCAAGTAATAAATTTTGCAAGGATAAAGGATTGATTACTCGATCTGTACCGTTCCAGCTGTATCCGTCGTACCATTCTACGATACGGCCAATGAGCATTTTACGCGTAAACCCAGAACCGAATTCCTTGTGTTTATGGAACCAGGCTAAAGCGATATCAAGATGAGGCGAATAGTATTTACAAATTTCACCGATTGTAAAACCGAAAATTTCCGTGTATTTTGGCTCAAAAGTGATGTCGACTAGATTATTAATTGCAGAAAATACGGATAATTGGGCGAATTTGGTAATTCCGGTTATAAAAACCCGATCGATCATTTTTCCGCACGATTTCAAAGTGTTATAGAATTCGTGCAGAGTTTGTTTAGCGATATCAAGTTTGGCGGGATTTGTGATATTGTTAATAATAGGCGCATCATATTCATCAACCAAAACGATTATCTTGCTCTGATCAGCAACTAAATTATTATTTCTGTGAATGCTTTGGGTTACGATCGGGATATTGTCGAAATTGTCGAAAAGGATATCTATAACTTCCAAAAGACTGTTGGCGGAATAATGTGCTGAGATGCTAAACCCCCGTTTTCTGGCGAACGAATGCAGGTATTCAGTAAGGCTACGATCAAGCAAAGCAGGATCGTCTCCAAAGGAATTCATGCTGATCCTCAGCACGTGCGAACGGGGCCACTCGTTGTCATTGCGCAACCTGTCTATCGCGAGTCCGGAAAAGAGTTCCTTCCTGCCGATCGCCGCTTCCTCCAGTGTATCTATCAGCAAGGTCTTGCCGAACCGCCTGGGACGGGAAAGGAAAAGTCGCTTGTCGGGATCGGTTAGAAGCTTGTGGACAAAATCGGTCTTGTCCACGTAAACGTAACTTTCCTCCCTAAGTTCCGAGAAGTTAGCTATATTCCTTCCTATTTTCAGGATATCAGGACCGTCAGCGTTTGCCATGCGAGCCTCCGTGGAGATCAATCTTCCCGGAGCCGGCCGATCTCAGGTTCCGGGCCGGATTTTAATATTGTCCATTAATGGAACATTGGAATCAAGCGAAATTGGAGCAGGACAGGGGAAGGGATGGGTTGCCGCAAATCCCTCGCGGCAGTTGACAGCGACAAATTGATGTCGGTAGTTCCGTGTAAATAAGTCATTTTGAACATGGCGCCATGGTTTGCGGCCGTAATTATTCGTTTATGGCCGCTGGCGCACTGCACGCCCCTATCCGGTCGGCCGAACTGTTCCGGATTGATTTGCCGAAGAGCAAATCGCGGGATATTCCAGTGCCCTGCAGGCCATCCAGGCCCATGGACATGTTTTTGAAGGCCCCGTCCGCTGGGGCATTGGCGAGATTGCCCTGTTCCGACTTAACCTCCCCCCTCCGTACCCTTTTCCAGACATAAGTTTCGCGCTTCCCGACCTCCTCGAAGTCCAGGCCGGAACGCTTGGAGGCGCGGGGATTCTCCATTCCCAAGGCGGCTATAACCGTTATGGGACATTATTGCTTGATCCTTTTTATGATGGATGTACGTCGGGAAAGGGGCGGCCGCGAAGTTCCGGCCGGTCCGTTTCCCCAGGGCGATCCGATATACCCGCCCTCCGGCGAAGCCTGAAAACAGGACGCGGATGCCTTTGAAAAGCGGGTTGGGTACAAGCATATTGGAGGTTTAGCGTATGAAGCGGCGGACCTTGTCGCGGCTTCTCCCGGAGAGACTCCGTCCACATGAAGTCTTCCGGGGCCCGGAGCCGATCTGGAACTGCTTGTCACCGGCCTGCGCGGCCTCGTGCGCCTTCGGCTTCCCTGGCTTGGTTTGCGCCGAACGCTTGCGTCCGGCCGCCGCCCCCGCTTCGGAGCAGAAGGTTGCTGGCCGGGCGCAAGGATGCCCTCCGGCGTCTTCTGCGTTAAGGAGGAGGGCGCCGGCAAGCAACTTCATACGATCCTTTTGCGGCTCGGCCGGGGGGGGGGAGGCGGCCGGGCGCGGCGCGGCGCGCCGACGCTTGGTGCCGCGGACGCGCCCGACGGCTCCTACGATAACTGGCAAAGGGCTGAGGGGACAGGCGCCAAGACGCTGTTGCCGGACCACGTCAAGGCGCCGAAGTCCGCCGCGGGACCATTCAGTCCCCCCCCCGTGCCCGGCTGCCCGCAAGCGCCGGGGCCGGAGTCTCAGCCTTGCGGGAAGCAATGGGGCCCGGCCGGGGAACCCGTCGTCAGCGTCTGCCGCGGACTTCGCCTTCGCCTTCGCCTGATGAGCGCCATGGCGGCAGTCCGCTTGAAGAATGCCGCAAACGGCAAGCGGCGCACGGCATGGCGCCCGAGAGCCCAAAGTATTGTGCCGGACTGGGACGGGACAGAGGCGATATACGACGTCGGGAAAGGCAAGCGCGTCGTGGGGCGATTAAAGGGCAGGGGCATTTCGATGGCGGGCCTCAAGCTTAAGCTCAGGCTGACGGAGTTCTGGGTTTGCCTCGGGAAAGTTATCGGGGTCGCGAAACGTGTGTCTAAATCGAAAAGATAAATATTTACAAAAAGTCAGTGAAACTATTTCGAATATAATTTTTATTCTTCAATTCAGCTTAAAATTCTATCGCGAATCCTTATTGCTACTAGTTATTATCGGTGGAGACGAAGCAAAGTATTATCCAGCGGGGGGGGGGCAGGCGAGCCTTGACTCCGGGGAATGGGCCTAAAAAGTTTTTTTACACGACATCATTATGTCAAAATAAAGCCTCTCCTCCTTGACATCCCCCGGCCTGTGAAGGATGATAGGAAAGTATCGCGTGGACGGCTCGTAAAAAATCCGATATAACGCAGGGCGCTGGGGACCGGTCAGGAGCAAGGGGCCGCGCATCCTTGAGGGTTGCAACCGGGCTCCTCAGGAGGCCGGTTCCCCCAGTACGCTTCCGGGTTGCGGTTCTGGCTTCCGGGCGGCGGTTCTAACGGAACGCTTCAATCGGGCCTGCCAGGTTGCCGCTCAGGAGCGGCGCCCCGGGCGGCGTCGGCCGCGCGCAGCCATCGGCTTCTCGCCCTCCCCCCCCCCCTAAGGTGCTAAGATGCCAACTTCGCTTGCCTGGACGCAAGCCCATGTCGGGTCGGCTTTGCCGCCGCCCGGTTTCTCCCGGCCCAAAGCGGGTGCCAACTGATTCACTCCGCTGGCCGACACCCGACGGGACGCCAAGTTGGCGCCCCTGGAAAATCGGCCAAACTGCATTGCCTGAGAGTCCATCGCCCCCTGACCAGCGTGCTTCCTAACCGGGGGGCCCCTTTCCGCGCTCGGGCGTCACGTTGGCACGGCGATTGCTTAATCGATTTTCGTCTTGAAGGGGCCGTAAGGCCCCGCAAGGGACGACAGACCAAGCCAGGGAAGAACAAACCAAATATTTCAAGGCGCTCGCGCGCCTGGAGGAACACAAAATGGCGTTAACGGCGTACCTCAAGATTACGGGCAAGTCCCAGGGCGAGATAAAGGGCAGCTGCCCCCAGGGCGGCGACAAGAAGGACAAGGTCCTCGTCTTCGCGGTGGACCACGCGGTGGAGATACCCCGCGACACCCACACCGGCCTCCCCACCGGCCAGAGGATCCACAAGCCCCTCACCATCACCAAGCAGAAGGACCAGGCGAGCCCGCTCCTCTT
>JAIRZX010000249.1 GCA_031267005.1 Deltaproteobacteria bacterium | reverse complement strand
CCATCCAAAACGCCACTAACGGCAAAACGCCCGGCGCGCTCCCGTGCCAACGCTCCCCCCCCACCTTCCCCCGCCTTCCTCCCAGGCGCCCCCACCCGCGCCAGCCCGCATGCCGACACCCAAGCCCCTCCTTGGTTTGCCGGACTGCCCCCCCTGTTGCTATAATCCGGCTTTCAGCCCTGACCGAGCCGCCGCAAGGCCCCCGCCTTCCGGCTCAAACGAGATAAACCCAAACATGTCCAACCTCTCCAAGCTCCTGCCCGCCTCCCGCCGCGGCTCCCGGAACAGCGCGCGCAACATAGCCGTGGCCGCCCTAGCCGTGGCGGCTATCATCGCCGCCGTATTCGTTATCGCGAGCCATTTCGCCGGAGCCAAGGCATGGGAGTCGTTCTCCGCCGCTTTGGACAGGGCGGCCGGGAAAGGCGCCTGGGTCGCGTCCGGCCATTCCTTCTCGCTTTTGTCCAAGACCCTAACCGTAGACGGCCTCGCCCTGAACTTCCCTTCCCCGGACCCGGGCCCCTCCCGCGCCGCCGCCCCGGCCGCAACCCTCCAGCCGGGCCCCTCCCAGGACGGCGGGGACGCTTCGGGCGGGCAGGCGGACGACTCCGCCGCCGGGGACTTGCCCGAGCCCGCCTCAGGCGCCACTTCCGCGCCCGCCCCAGCCCGCAGGGAGGGTACGTTCGTCAGGATCGATACCGTGACGATCCAGGGCGGCCCGGACAGGGACGCCTTGGAGAGCCTAGTGGAAAAGGGGGTTCTCCCGCCGGGGGACGGCGGGACCATGTTCAAGCTCCTGTCCATGGAAGGGCTCGCGGGGGAGAAGACCATGAGCGGGCTCACTACCGAATTCGAGATAAACAGGCTCGCGGTCTCGGATCTGGCCTTGAAGCCCACCCTGGAGGAGGCGATAGTCGGCTCCCCGGATTTTTTGAAAAGCGTGACCGCGGCCAGGATCGAGCTCGCCGGGTACCGCACGGGCTTCGCTTCCCCGGCCGTGACGGGCGAGAACTTCACTATGTCGCTCGACGAGTTCTCCGCCGAGTCCATTTCGCTTGGGCCCGGGTTTTCGAACGCCGACAACAACTACGACTTCCTCCGCAACCTCTCGGCGGCCGTCTTCAGGCTCACCGCCTTCAAGACCTCCGTCTCCTCGGGAGGCGTGGAGGCCTTCGCAGCCGAAGCGGGGGAACTGGCGCTTTCCGGCCTCCTTTCGGGCGGCCTGGCCGACTCCTTCACCGGCAAGGGGATCAAGGTCACGATGAGGGACCCCGCCGCCCCGGACTTCGCCGCCCTGCTAACCCTGGACTCCTACGACCTGGTGCGGCCTGACTTCACGGTCCCGCTGGCCAGGGCCGGGGACACTGCCGACAGGCTGGCCACCGCCTACTACACCCCGAGCGTCTCGCGGATCTGGCAGGACTTCCCAAGGGTCTCCGATCTGGTGAGCTTCCCCTTCGGGCTCGAACGCGGGACAGTCCAGGGGCTGGGCGCGGCGGTGGAGCCGGGGCCGTCGGTCAGGATCGCCCGGGGCGTCGTGCAGGGCCCCTTCAAAGCACAGGAACTCCCCAACGCCACCCTGGAGCTTACGAGCCTCGTCTACACCCCGCCCCCGGACCCCGAGAGCCTTAAGGAAGGGCTTTTGAGGGAGGCTACCCTCCTTCTCCCCTACCTGGGCCAGGAGGTCCTGGAAATTAACGCCAAGGTGGACTGTTCCGCCGACGGCTCCGCCGGTACCTACCGGGTTACCTTAAACGAGCTTACCGCCAAGGGAGCGGCCGAGCTCACCGGCTCCGTCGCACTTGAAGGCATGCATTCAGCTCTGCTGCCCCCCCTCTCCCAGACGCCCCTCTCCGATTTAGTCGGGCTTTCTTTCGACAAGGAGCTGGACAAGGTAGCCCTCCAGCGCGTCCAGCTGAACTACAGCGACCGCGGCCTCCTCCCCGCCTACTACAGCCTGCTTTCGGAGGTCTACGGCCAGGAGGCGACGGACGTGAGGGACGCTTTCACCCGAAGCATCTCCAAGCAGATCCGGGACCGCCTGGAGGGCAAGCTCGTGGACATAGAGCCGCTGCTTTCAGAAATCGCCAGCTTCCTCGCGGCCCCGGGCACCTTCTCCGCCTCGGCGGCCCCCGACCCGCCCCTGTCCCATTCTGTAGCGACCGCGTTTCCCCAAGACGATCCGGCGGCTGTCCAGAACGCCCTGAACATCTCCGTCACCGCCAACGGCGCCGAGCCCGCCGTGCTTCGCTTCAAGGCCCCGGAAGCGGCCGTCGAGGGTTCCGGGGACTCCTAAAGGAGGCACGTTTGGACGCCCAGCCCGTCTTCATAGAGGTCATCAAGTCCGACGGGGGAGCCTACTTGAACCTGGAGGGGCATGCCGTGCGCATGGACCGCACCATGAGGAGGTTCTTCCGCCAGCCCTTCGTGCAGCCGACCCTGGCGAGGCACCTCCCGGCGCCGCCCTCCAGAGGCGTCGCCAAGCTCACGGTCCTTTACAGCGACATCATCATCTCCGCCGAGTTCTCCGACTACGAGAAGCCGCAGATTCGGAGCCTCGCCATGGTGGACGCGGGGCAGGTGGACTACATCTTCAAGTCCCGCGACCGCGAGAGGCTAAACGAAATAAAGGTATTCTCCGGGGCCGACGAGGCGGTCATAGTCAGGAACGGCTTCATTACCAACGTCACCACCGCGAACCTGGTCTTCCGGGACACTAGCGGAAACCTCTTCACCCCCCTCCACTACATCCACTCGGGAACCAAGAGGGAGTTCTACATAAGGACAAAGACGGTCACCGCCTACCCGATCAAACACGACCAGCTGTCGTTTTACGAGAGCGTCACCTTGGTGAACGCCATGCTGGACATAGAGGACGACGTGACCTTCCCCTGCTCGCTCATAAAGCCTGTGGCGGCCATGCCCTTCCAGGACGCCCCGGAACCGAGGCCCCCGGACTTCCCCTAGCCCCCGCCGGGCAGATCCCCCGGGCCCCTGAAGGGCTGAAGCCATATAGGCTTGGACCTTTGAGCCTTCGGCCCTTCGAGCATTAGAGCCCTGGAGCCTTGGGGGCCTGAAGCCTCGGCTCCTTGGTCTTGTAGATCTTTTTTGCCTTTTAGCTCGGGCAAACTGAACTCTAAGCGCCTCCCGTACTATCTCGGGCGCAGTCCCTTGCCGTAGCTGACATCGGTGGAACTTAACCGGGGCAGGCGCCGCGCCGCGAGCCGCCAGGGGCTAAAAAAAAGCGGACGGATCCCGGAATACCGGAAGCCGTCCGCCTGAGCTTTCATGGCGGGGACGACGGGATTTGAACCCGCGGTCTCCTGCGTGACAGGCAGGCGTGTTAGGCCATCTGCACTACGTCCCCGCAAGACGCCGCATCAGGGCCCCTAAGGCGCCCGTTCCTGCGGCGGGAAGTTTATTATACTTTTCAGGCGCCGGAAGTCAAGCCTTTTCGCCCGTCATGGAACGGCACCCGGGCACCGCGCCATCCCTCAGTTCCGCCACGAATAGGTGTTCCGCCAAGGGCAAGACTGCCTTGACAAGCGTTTGGCGCTTCCTCCGCCTCCGCCTCCGCCTCCTCCTCCTCCTCCTCCTCCTTCGCCGCCGCCGCCGCCCTTCCTCCTCCCTCCTCTCCTCCGCACCTTTTCCGCTCCGCCGGATCTCCGCGCCCGACCGGCAATGGCGAGCTAGCCGATTACGCATCACCAAGTCCGAATTGCCGCTCGAGTTCTTTACCGTTCCCCTCCAAAGGCGCATAATGTCTGCCGCTCAGTGCCTAATAGCCTCAAGCCACCGATTCGGCCAGTTTCCGTCCGCAGGCCCGCCGGACCGCCCCCCCCGGTCGTCCCTCTGTCCGGCAGTCCGCCAATCCAGCCGTCCGGTCGGGCCGAATGCGGCTATCCGGCCTGTTCTTCAAGTTTCCGCAAGCTATCCCCCCCCGCTCCTAAGCTCCCGGCTCCCGGCTCACGGCTCACGGCTCACGGCTCACGGCTCACGGCTCACGGCTCACGACCTCAAGTCCGCGCCGATGACCTCGACTGCGCACCGAAGCACGCCTTAACCCGCCATCTCGACTCCCGCCCGCGGCGCTCGCGAGGCCCAGGGCCCGGGCCGCCTCTGCCCGGAAGGACTCCTCCGTGAACTTGAAAGAACTACGCGACAACGCCCGCCCGCTCGTGAAATCGCACTGCCGCGTCTGCCCGTCCTGCAACGGCTGGGGGTGCGCTGGCGAAATACCCGGCATGGGAGGGGCGGGCACCGCCGCCTCCTTCAAGAGGAACCTGAGGGCGCTCGCTAACCTGGAGTTCAACACGAGCCTGATCCACGACGTTAAAGCCCCGGACACCGCCGTGTCGGTAATGGGCTTCGCCCTCTCCATGCCCCTTATGGTAGCCCCCGTGGGCGGGCTGTCTTTCAACCTGGGAGGCCCCATGGGCGAGGGCGACTACCAGAGGGCCGTAGGCGAGGGGGCTTCCGCCGCGGGCATCTCCTGCGGGACCCCGGACGCCGCGGCCGAGGGCGTCTTTGAGGCCGGCCTGGCCGAGGCCGGGAAACCCCTGGGTTTCGGCATCATGCCATTCGTCAAGCCTTGGGAGCCGGAGCTGGTCACGCGGAAGCTCGCTTTGGCCAAAGAGGCCGGGTGCCGCGCCGTCGCGATGGATCTGGACAGCGTGGGGCTTGCGACTTTAAGGCTCATGATGCATCCCTGCCTCCCCAAAAGCGAGGAGGAAATCCGGGAGATAGTCTCGTTTGCCCATGGCCTGGGGCTCAAGTTCGCGATTAAGGGCCTCATGACGCCGGAAGACGCCCTCCGCGCGGCCGACTGCGGCGCGGACGGCGTGATCGTCAGCAACCACGGGGGCAGGGTGCTGGATTTCATGCCCGGCACCGCCGACGTTCTGCCCGAAGTGGCCAAAGCGCTGGGGGGCAGGGTCGCTGTCTTCTGCGACGGGGGCGTCCGCTCAGGAGGGGACGTTTTGAAGATGCTGGCCCTGGGCGCCGACTGCGTGATGGTCGGGCGTCCCTTCGCCATAGCCGCAGTGGGCGGCGGGGCCGAGGGAGTGGCGCTGCTCGCGGCAAGCTACCGCCAGGAACTCGAGACCGCCATGGTCATGACCGGGACCGCCTCAGTGCGCGATATCCACAGTTCCATCCTCCGCCGGAGGAGTTCCGGCATGACGTCTTAGCCCCCGCGTCCGTTCCGGTCGCTGGCCCTTGGACCTGGCGGCGGGACTGCGGGAACTCGCTTCAGGACCTGGGAAGGGCCGCCGGGGCCGGCCCTTGAATAGGGCGCAGACCGCCGGGGGGGGGTTGCCCTCTTGACAGTGCAGGGGCCAGGCCTCGCACCTCCCCTAAAACTGCAAGCCTCACGGGAGCGCCGAATTGCTCAACGCCGCATTGCCGCCTTCCCGGCCCCGGCCAGGGCGAAAGGCAGGGGCGCGTTCCCCTATTCCTTACAATTAGGAAGCACGCCTCTTATTTTTTTGGAGTTCGGCGCTTGTCCGAAGCCCACCGCCCATTTCCATGGAGCCCGGAGTTTCTCCGGAGCCCGCCGCTTTCAGAGCCCCCCGTCCCGCCGGGCGAGCCGTAAGCCGCAAGCCGAGGCCGCCATGGCGTTTCAGCCGCGCCTTCCGGGGGTGTAGTACCTGCAGGCCTCTCCGGAGTTCCGGCGCACTTCCACGCTCGGTACCTGGCGGCTCTTGAAGCCCAGGGCCCGGCATCCGTGGGGGGTGTTCTGTTCCCAGGTGACGTAGTAGTGGACGCACAGGCGGCAAAGGGGGTCCCGGGCGGCGCCGCTGGCGCCCGCCGCGGGGGCCCGCCCGCCCTGCGGGGGCCTTCTCGGAGGGGGTCCCAAGGCCACGGGGGGGCTACCTGGCGCCGAAGAGCGCCGTGCCCACCCGCACGATAGTGGCGCCCTCCTCCACTGCCGCCTCGTAGTCGCCGCTCATTCCCATGGAAAGCCCCGCGAGGCCCGGGGCCGAGGCGTCCCGGAGCTCCCTCAAACGGCGGAAGTGGGGCCTCGCGGCCTCGGGATCCGGATCGAAGGGGGGCATGGTCATGAGGCCGACGGGTATGAGCGCCTTGTACGCGCGCATGGCTTCAAGGAAGCCCTCCAGGGCCTCCGGGGCCATGCCGCCCTTGGAGCCCTCGCCGGAGACGTTCACCTGGAGGTAAACGTCCATGGAGCGGCTCTCTTCGGCCAGCCGCCTGTCCAGTTCCGACGCCAGGCGGAGCGAGTCCAGCGAATGCACGCAGTCGAAAAGCTTTGCGGCGGCGCCGGCCTTGTTGGACTGGAGGGAGCCGATAAAATGCCACACGGCCAATCCCCGGACCGAGGGAATCTTGATTTTGGCCTCCTGGACGTAGCTCTCCCCGAACTCCAGCTGCCCCGCGCCTATGAACGCGTCCACCGCCTCGGCGGAAAAGGTCTTGGAGACGGCGAGGAGGGTAACGCCCGCCGGATCGCGCTTCGCCCGGTCAGCGGCTTTCGTTATGCGCGAACGCACTTCGGATAGGCGCCTTGCGGCTTCCTCCCGGGGCAGGGCGTCGCCGGGGCTCACTTGCCGACACCGTCTTGGCGGAAATGGCTCACTTTGGTGGTTCCTTCCGGCGGATAGGGCCCGCAGGAAGCTTTCGGCCTGCCGGGCCCGCTCGGGAAAGGGGGCGCCGAGAGGC